>JABIHL010000124.1 GCA_018649665.1 Chloroflexota bacterium
GGGAGTCCGCCGGAGTGGATGAACACTATGGTTTCTTCGGGGTCGATTCGTCCCGCACGGAACTCGCCGATCAGACCTGACATCGCTTTTCCGGTGTAGTTGGGATCGAGAATCAGCCCTTCTGCCTTGCCGACCATCTGAATCGCTTCGATCACACGGTCGTCCGGCTCGCCGTAGGCAGGACCTCGGTAGTCCTCAAGCACTTGCAGATCGTCAGTGTCTAGTGGTTGCTCAAGATCGAACATCTCGACAACCTGCTTCGACCTATCGGCAGTTACATTCTGGAAATCTTCCACTTTGCCGGGTGAGTACTGACATGCTGTTGTGCGCCAATCGAGACCACGGTTTTTGGCGTAGAGACGTAAACCGGCAATTGATCGACCGGTGAGTCCCCAGAATCGAACCGGAGCTTCGACTCCCTCGTCGGCAAGCTGTTGTTCAAGTTCTAATCCCGTCTCCATGAATCCGATCATGCCCATGACATCAACGAACGGGTCGTCGGGCAGGATGTATGGCTTGCGGTCGTCTGCAGTCTCTGCTGCGGAAATCTTGTCAGCTACCTGCCGAGCGTACTCGACCGGAGTTCGGTGAATCACAGCACCCATCAACTTGCAGAGCAGGAGATTTCCAGTTAGCGGATCGTCTATGTTGTCGTGAGACACGATGTGGTATTTCAACCCAGCCTTGGCGCACCCTGCGGCGATGAACCGAGCCTGATTCGAGTGGTAGTGGTTGATGTTGATGACAGTGTCGAAGCCACCTTCGAGGATGTGGGCGATCTCGAATTCAAAGTGGCGACCCTTGTTGCCACCGAAAGCCAAACCAGTCACATCATCACGCTTCACGAGCATGCGATTTGGGACGTCAACGCCTTCGTCGATCAACGCTTGCTTTAACCGATCAAGCGGTTCAATAGGCGTATTTAGAGTCGAAAGCTTGAAGCGCGGAAGTTCTTCGAGTTTTGTGCGGATATGTTCTTGAGAGACGGTCATGGCGAGTACTCCGAAATTTTGGCGCTAGCTGTTCTGCGCCGGTAGCCAGCCCCAGGGTCGAGGTCCGTGATCTAGTGGTTGCGGAACACCGTCTTTTATCGCCATAACTGGCTTGATCGCCTGTGAACCAGCTTTAGTAGCCCCTGAAGATTCGATGAACGAGAAATCACCTTCAACAAGATCGACAATCGAAATATCGGCTGTAGTTCCAGCACTGAGCGAGCCAAGATCATCGGCGATTCCAAGAATTTCAGCTGGCTTTGATGTAGTCATCCGAATCGCATCCTCGAACGAAATACCCAGCGTCATCACTTTGCCCATGCACTCGGTCAGCGAGAACACTGGGCCAGCGTAGATACCCATCGCGGTGATATCAGAGCTGATCGTGTCGGGCAGGAATCCTTGGTCGATTACTGCCTGTGCCGAAGCAAACGTGAAGTTTCCTCCCCCAACACCAACATCGAAATAAACGCCGTTGTTACGGGCTTCTTGCGCCTGTGAGATTAGAGAACCGTCTGCTAGCAAAGCACCGACTGCACCGCTCAAAGTGTGAGTAACGACATCGCCTTTGCCGAGAATGTCGGTTAAGAGAGTTGGTGTGAGATCGGCTGCGATTGGATCTTGTCCTGCAATATCTCCAACGTGAACCATCACGAACCCACCAGCTTCATCGGTAATTGCTTTGGCAGCCTTTGGCATGTCGTTTCCGAGAGCCGTAATGCCGGGCGTGACCATTCGAGCTTTCACGCCCTTGATGATGTCGGGTGCTGACTGGATGACCTGAACCGACGAAGCGTGATCGATATCGCTTGAAGACTTCACCTCAGGAAGATTTGCAACGCCCATCTTGCCGATGTTGAGAAGCGCTAAAAGCCGTGTTTTGGCGGTTGGAACGAGATAGTTGACGAGTCCGCCAGAGTTCAGAGCACCGATAGAACCGGCATCGAGAATGGTCGTCACACCCGCGCTCACGCCGGCGGTATCGGGATCGACCATGAAGTCATCGTTATTTGGCTTGCGAATCCCGCCAGCGGCGTGTGTGTGGAGGTCGATTAGACCCGGCGTTACAACGAGCCCTGTGGCATCGATAACCCGCTTGCTAGCAGAATCATCAATGTTCACCTCGACAGCAGCGATTTTGCCGTTGTTCACGGCGATATCGAGCTTGGCGTCGATGTTATTGGCGGGATCGAGTACTCGGCCACCAGTGATTACGAGATCGTAGGAAGTAGGAGGTGTTGGCATGTTTGTTCCGGAATCGGCGAATCTGTCACCCCGATGTGGATCGGATTCAAAAGTTCGACAGAAATCATCTTCAAATTCAGCCAGCGATTGTGAAGGATGCGAGGCTCGTTGTCATCCTGAACACGCGTACACAGTAGCCAGATTCAATTTTTTCCAAGAGCGATACCTACTCCCCTCACCCGATCCAGTTCCTCGCATATACCGGAATTATCTCTGCTCTTTGGTGTACGAGATATGCACTAACGTCTGTGGCAGTTCTAGCGACCGAAGTGTCAGTTTGTTACGAGAGCCGATCATCAATTAAAGTCGGTTGGAATGTGGGGTGTATTCTGAGTTCAGAGAGACTCGTTGGATTGAGCTTTTACCTCTATATGAATGTGACGCTTCGCCAGTGTTTGATTTCTAACACTGAAATTACACACAAATATCGACCGGTTTACGATCGATCTGCGAGCATTAAAAACATTCTTATTATTGCTTACACGCATAAGATGCGATTTAACTATTAGCCGTTAACTACTAATTATTTGGTGCCACAACACAGCAATATAAAAATACCCAGTACGCTTATTGATGCGATTGATGGCTTACCTGATGCCGCATTTTTAGTGGCGGACGATGGCACGATCCTTGTCGTTAATTCGGCAGCAGCATCGATGTTCGAATACTCTCGCAGCCAGCTTATTGGTAGCCATATCGAAGAGCTAATGCCGTCGTCGGCGCGCAGTTATCACCTTGAAGTACGAACCAGTGCGCTAGCTGATCGGCGTCCACGAGATTTCTCCTCCGGCAAAGCATTCGATTGCGAGAGACGGGGTGGTGAAAAATTCCGTGCCGACATCATGCTATCTCCAACCGAGGTAGATGGCGTTCCCATGACCTGGGCGAGTGTTCGGGATTTGGATCGACCATCTCCGCTGGATGTAAAGCGTCAACAAATTCTTGACGCATTTGATGCCATCGGGCAAATGGCTGCGTCGACCTTCGATTTGGGCAATGATTTCTCGAAAGTTGCCTCTCGCTTTAACGAAATCATCCCGCATGACCGAATGTCTGTGATGTTGATTTGTGAGCAAGATCCACAAATGGTCGAAGTGGCATTTCTTTCAGGTGAAGGCATCTCCCGGTACGAACAGGGTGCCATTGTTCCGCTCGCTGACTCCGCAACTGGCTGGGTTGCGAAAGCACGCGAGATGACTTGGTTCAACGTAAAAAACGCTAAATTTGCCCCGCCCGGCATGCAGACAGGATTCAAACACGGAATTGTAGAGGGCTGTGGCGTTCCCTTATTCGATGGTGATGATGTTATTGGGATGCTGGGGCTTGGGACAAAAAATCCGGATGGATTCTCGGATTTTGAGCGAGGGTTAATAGAGCGCTTGGCGAGTCATCTCAGCGTTGCTGTTATGAATCAGAAAATGCGGACCCGGCTAACGAATCAAAATGATGAAATTGAAGCGGTCGGTGAAATCGCCAGAATCGTATCTTCATCGACTGATCTCGACAGTGCTTTTAGCGTGGTAAGCGAGTTGATAGAACAACAAGTTCCTCACGACCGCCTTTCGATCTACAGCGTCGATCTTGAGCAGAGTCTGATAACCGGTGTGTTTTCGAGTGGAGAAGTTTTACCGGGTTTCGACAAAGCAACCCACCAACTGCCGGAATCTGGAATTCAATCTTTTAAAGAGATGTTTACCAGTGGCGAACCGGCGTTGTTTGATCGTGCCTTCATATCTAAAGCGGCTGAATCTCAAGCATCGTTCGTTCCATATAGAGACGCCGGGTACAACTGGAACCTAATCGTCCCGTTGGTCGTGACTCAGCGTCCGGTGGGATTCATTTCGTTTGGACGTAAATCAAATAACCGTTACAGCGACGATGAAATTGCCATCGCCTCGCGAATCGGAGAGCAGTTGGCTGGGTCGGTCGCGAATGCGTTCCATCGGAACCGGTTGCAAGATGAGATTGCAGTAGAAGCTACCCTGATCGAAATTGGCAGAGTCGTAGGGTCGACGCTGGATTTGAAATCAACCAAGGAGCACCTTGGTCCCCTGATGCGTGATCTAATCGCAAGTAATTCTGTGATTGTGTCGAGTGTCACAGAGGACGGTCAGAGTCTAAGAATCAATTTTATTGACTATGCGAATATAGGCCCTGAACCGGATTTTGAAGAAGACACGGTACACCCCGTAAAAGGAACTACTGCAGAGCAAATATTACAAACTAGACGATCAATTATCGTGAATGCTGACACCGGTGAGGAATTCGCTGAGAATTATCCGGGTGCGGGAGATGCCCATGCTGCCGATGGACTTGTTTCGGTAATGAACATTCCGCTCATCGCAAGCGAGATAATATTTGGTTTTTTGACTTTCCGATCGACAGAGCATAACGCCTACTCTGAATCGGATATTGAAATCGCTGAAAAGATAGCAGTTCAATTAGCAAGCTCTCTCGCCTTTTCTGAGCTAAACCGGCGTAGTGCGGTGCTTGAGAAAGAACGTTCTACACTCGCATCTATCGGTGGATTAATGGGGTCTGCACCAAATTTGTCGGATGTCTGGGCAGAATTCGGCGTGATGCTGACAGAAATACTTCAGTTTGACTATGTATCGCTGGTCGCGGTAGATACCGAAGCTGGTGAAGTGGAGTCCCTCTACTTTTGGTGGGCATCGGAAAACCAGCGTTACGGGCGACAACCTGGCGATATTTTCCCTTGAGCGGCACGTTAGCGGAGAACTTGGTATCGGCTCGTCAAGGGGTGGTATTCATGTTTGATGGTGTCAGTAGCTGGCGATCTGAATATCCAGGATCCCACCCAAGCAATGTCGACAATCCGGTTCGCACTGTCATTGGAGTTCCACTGATTTGGGGCGACATCGTGGTCGCTGTTCTATTCGTTCATAGTTTGTCACCGAACGCTTACTCTCCCTCTGAACTGCGACTATCCGACCGTATCGCTGCACAAATCGCTGGCCCGGTTGCCGGCAGTATTTTGCGTAAAAACGAAACCGCTTTGTCGGAAGAGCGCGAATTTCTTTCCACTATCGGTACACACATGGGTGCAGCGACCGACCTTTCAGAATCTTGGCCAAAATTTGCGAATCTACTCAACGGCGCAATCGAAGCCGATATGGTCGCTCTAATAGGAATAGACGATGATTTAGAGACTGCTTCGGTGATGATCGAGCACCATTTGAGCGAAAATGACACGGCCGAGGATTTCACCGGATCGAAGTATAATTTGGCAGGAACCTTGACCGGAGCCGTGTACGAGAGCAGACGAAGTTTGATCTCAAATAAGGCGACAACTGCAGAGCTACTAGAGCAGTTTCCTGGTGCAAAACAAACAGTTACCCGTTTGAGATATCACTCGACTTTGGCGACTCCACTGACATGGGGTGGGCGTGTCGTGGCTGTGCTGTTCATTAACCATCGAGAGGTCGGAAAATACGACAGCAATGATCAAGAGCTACTAGAGCATGTTGCCGATCAAATTGATGGTCCCGTCGCCGGCAGCATTCTTCGTGAGGCGGAAGTGGCTCTGGCGAATGAGCGCAACATTCTGGCAAATATCGGGGTGCTAATGACATCTGGTCAACCGATATCTGAGGTGTTCTCACAAGTTGCCGAGCAGGCACAGAACTTAGTTGAATTTGACCGAATACACCTATCTAAAGTCGATAGCAAAGAGCAGACGATTCAACATATTGCAACGTGGTCGGGATCTAAGTGGAAGCCAGGATATTCAACTGAACTGGTCAATGTTCCGTTAAGCGGAACGTTGACAGCCCGAGTAATTGATCAAAAGGCTGGGTTGATCTATTCATATATTGATCCTGCACAGATGGATTTGGACTTTCCGCGCACCCCTCAAAGAAATACGAAAATACCTGCCCGTACTACTGTTGCTGTTCCTTTGGTTTGGGGTGATGAAATAGTAGCGGTGCTTTGGATGTCTAGACTGGGCGAGCTGCCTTATACCGATGAAGTACTAGCGGTGACAGAGCGTATTGCCACGCAGATTTCGGGGCCTGTGGCGGGTAGTCTTTTGCGTGAACGTGAAAGCGCTCTGGAGCGTGAGCGAACGATGCTCGCCAAAATCTCAGAGTATGTAGGAGCCGCAGAGTCGTTTAGCGCTGTGTTTGATGACTTTGTGCAAGACGTTGCTGAGTTCATACATTTCGATGCAGTTGAATTTGTAGAAGTCGACCACATCCGAAATGTGGTTCAGCGACCGCTGATGCATTACCGTGATGGGATAGCAAAATATTATGAAACTGCTTCGAGTGAATTTCCGCTGCCTGGAACAATGACCGAACAGGTTGTAAACACGTCAAAATCGGCGCTGTTGAATCATTCGAGTATGGCAGAACTCCAAGAAACGTTCCCCGGTGCGCCAACGGTGGATCACGATAATTATTCGAGATCATCGTTCATGGTGCCGATCCGGTCTAGCGATCAAGTTGAGGCATGCCTCTGGTTTAGTCGCAACGATGGCATCCACTATGCAACACATGACATCGAATTTGTCGAGCGAATAGCAGCACAGATTGCCGGGCCGGTTGCCGGTGCCTTGATTCGCGAAAGGGCCGCTTTGTTGGCACGTGAGCGAGCCACTCTAGCCAGTATCAGTGAACTGATGATTGGTGCCACCGATATCGGATCGGTATTCTCCGAGTTTTTGGATAAAATGTCCCAGTTGCTGTTGTTCGATGCGTTGGCGTTTATGGAGATCGATCACGCAGGGCAAACTGTTGAGCGCCGACATGTGTTTCTTGACCCCAAAGTGGATCACCTGTACCAATTTCAACCGAGACCGTTCCCTCTGGCTGGAACTATTGCCCAAAAGGTCGCAACTACAAGTTTGGGAGTTCTGAATCGTGCCGATGCTCACACGACAACCGAATTTAGATCCAAGCAACCCACACCATATATTCCTCGCTCCTCGATCATGGTTCCTCTTCTTTGGGGTGATGAAGTAGTCATGACCTTATGGGTGGCTCGTGACTCGGAAAAAATGTTCGAAGAAGAAGATTTTGCTCTAATGGAAAGAGTTGCGTCTCAGATTGCTGGTCCCGTAGCGGGATCGATAATAAACCGTCGCGAGTTGGACATCGAGGAGGAACGTCGTCGTAGAGTCATTGCCGAACTCAAAGTCACGACTCTCTCAGAACTTAGTGAAACGAAGAGCAATTTTGTCAGTGCGATGTCACATGAATTGCGGACACCACTGACCAGTATCGTTGCATTCTCAGATATTTTGAGCAGAAATCCTAAATCGGAACTTGCCGATCGAGATATTAAGCAGATTAAGGTTATTCAACGCAACGCACGGCGGCTGGAAGAAATGATCGATGAGCTTCTCGATCTATCGAGAATGGAATCAGGCAAATTCGAAATATTCCGCTCGTCATTCGATTTCGTTTCCATGATTGAAGATTGCCTCGAAAGTGCGGAGCCACAATTCGAAGCTCTTTCGCAAACCATTCACTGCGAAATGCTTGACGAAGTGCTACCCGTGAACGGAGATCGAGGGCGATTGCAGCAAGTGGTCAACAACCTTCTGAATAACGCTTCGAAATTTTCACCAGAAGGCACCGATATCGACTTGATCGTAACTGAAAAGAACGACTGGCTAACCGTCGCAGTCCACGATAACGGACCGGGTATTCAGGGAGAAGATTCAATAAAGCTCTTCGAGATGTTTCACAGAGCAGACAATGAAGAGACTCGTCGTGTTCCGGGAACAGGCATAGGTCTGCATATCTCGAAAAGGATTGTTGAAGAGCACGGTGGTGAGATCGATATCAACACTCGAGAAAACGGACTCGGGGCAGTTGCTTCGTTCCGTATTCCCACTGTGATCAACATAATTAGCTAGAAGATATGTGTCGGACGCTGAAATTATGCGTTAGCCCGCCTTCGGAACATGATCGCATTGTTCCTCAATAGCTGAGAATATCTTGTCTCGCCCAGACTGCCTGTCGGGGTCCATATTCAAGAGAAAACATCGAACCCCACTTCGATGTTGAAGCTTGATACGTGCCGGAACCCATCCGAAATCCAACCGGGCCAAAATCTACGTACAAGTGATGTGCCCGATAATCATGGTTGGCTCGTAGCCGTTCAGAGGCTATTCATACGACCAAACCTAAGAAATTGTCTGGATTTCTGGATACATTCGACTTTCGTTGTTAAGACCGATTTTTTCATTGCAATCTAACGTTTCTCGACTCGCTGTTGTTGTAGCACTTCTAGCGATTATTTTTGTAGCGGTATTTTTTGTCGTCGAATCTGACGCGCGCATCATAGCTTTTACATTCGTGTTTCCGACGATCCTGGCTATCAACTTTTGGGGATTCAAAAGGGCGATTCCAGTACTCGTGTTAATTCCTTTGTTGAACGAGTCTGCCACTCTTGCACACAACTGGTATGAGGGCGAGAAGATTTTCTCCGACCCTGACTTACGAATTCATTTGGTGGCGGCGTTTGCAATCATTGCCGTCGGTTCTTCGTACGCACGAGTGCTTAAAACCACACGAATTCTTAAGGGCGAACTGGAATTCCGCAAAGTGGTTGAAAAGCGTGAGTCGCAGCGTGCCGCACGGCAGACGATTCTTGCTGAGCTTTCACGTGAAATTGGATCGATCGAAGATTCGGCACGAATGAAAGACCAAATAGTTTCTTTCATGCACCGGGTTGGTGAGCCAGACAATGTCACCATGTACGAGCGGATTGATCGGTTAGATGCGTGGATCGAAGTTGTTAGTTCGCTACCAGTGGGAGAGAACATTGGTGATTCTCTGCGGCCGAGCATCGCATTCGGATCAATTCCTAAGATTGAGTCGACTACGAGTTTTGCCTGGGTTCCGCTGCAAGAGACAAATCAGACTAAGAACCTTAAGCCGGAGCGAACTCTAATCCTGCCGATTCGTTGGCAAGAGAAAACGATCGCTTTCGCAGCGTTGTCATACGAGACTGCCCCTGAACCCGACCAGCAACAAATAGAACTTCTGCAGGAAGTTGCACTTCAGATTAGTGGTTCGTTCGCCGGGAGTCGCGTGTATCTCGATGTGGTAAACATCGCATACCGACTCGAACGAGAGGCAACATACCGCGATCGGATGATCGGTGTCGTTTCGCATGAAATGAACACGCCACTCACCGCCGCAGTTGCACTCAACGATGTGCTTCTACGTGATCGATCAAAAAACTTGAGTGATAGGCAGATTGAACACTTGAAGGTGATAAGGCGAAATCTTCAAAGAATCATTTCTGTTAGTCAGGATATGAATATCTCCGCTCGGATACGTCACGATGCACTGGATCTAAATAAAAGAACGGTGAACCTCGCCACGCTGCTCCACGAAACCGTCGACTCATTCCAACCTGTGATCGAAGGGTTGGGGCAAAAAGTTCAGATTGAGCAGATTGAAGAAGCGGTTTATGTCGCCGTTGACACCGACCGATTTGCGCAAGGAATTACCAACATTCTTAGCAATGCGTCGAAATTCTCCCGTTCTGGTCAAACCATAAGCGTAAGAATGACCAGCGGACGAAATGGAGCACGAATCGAACTCGTAGATAACGGATCAGGAGTAGCCGCCGAAGATTTGGAAAATGTCTTCGATTGGGCTGTGGAGTCCGGTCGGGAACGTTCGGTCGGCAAACAAGGTGCTGGAATTGGTCTTTTCGTTGCAAAGGCAATTATCGATGCACACGACGGAACAATCGGGATCGAAAGCATCCCTAATATCGAAACCAAGGTTTGGATAGAAATTCCAACCACTTCTGAACCGATTATTTCGGGCTAGTACTCCCGCAAACTTCCGTCAGGATTAATAAGCGCTGGTCGTTCGTATGGCACCGGTGGGTAGTGCTTGAACGCTTCTTCGTTTAGTTCGACTCCGATGCCGGGTTTGGTTGGCACTTCTAGGTAGCCGCCTACTCGCTTGAGAGGTTCTTTTACGAGTTCAGCCTTGATGCCCTTATCGTCGTCGTACGGGTATTCCTGAACTGAAATATTGTGCACTGCGGCATCGATCTGAACGCATGCCGCCGTGAGAACACAGCTAAGCGGATTGTGCGGCACGACGCCAACGTAGGCTGCTTCTGCCATCGCCGCTATTTTCTTCACGTTGGTGATGCCACCGGCAAGCGATAAATCAGGGCGAACAAATGCTGCGCCCTGGTGATTCATCAGATCACGGAATTGGTAGATCGTGTACAAACGCTCGCCCATCGCCAGCGGAATCGGCTGCTGCTGCGCGACCCAGCCCCACTGATCCATGTTTTCCGGTTCGATAGGGTCTTCGTAGAAATATAAGTTGAACGGTTCTAACGCTCGACCCAGCCCGATCGCCTCTGCGGGCGTTAGACGGTTCACAACGTCGATCATGATGTCGGTATCGGGTCCGGCAGCTTCTCGAACGGCTGCAATGCGCTCAACGGCGTTGTTCTGCATGCCAGTGAAGCTCATATTTTCGAGTCCGAGCCCTTCTTCGAAATCAGAATTACCGAAATCTCCGAACGGATAGACCCTAAGTGCTGTGAATCCCTCCTCAACCCGCGCTGCGGCTTCTTCTGCCAGCGCTTCGGGAGAGTTACCGCCGAGATGCGTGTATAGGCGGACTTTCTCTCGAACAGGGCCTCCAAGAAGTTCGTAAACCGGCTTGTTGAGGGCCTTGCCCTTAATGTCCCAAAGTGCGATATCGATGGCACCGATAGCCGCCATCATGTCGGATCCGCCCCTGAACAGCTGACGCCTAAACATGTGCTGCCAGTGTCGTTCGATATGCGAAGGGTCTTTGCCGACTAAATACTCGGCACAGTACTCAACGGCTGCTCGTGGAACGAACGGAGTTCCGCCAGTGCCTGATGCCGGGTGAAGTTCGCCGACGCCGGTGATTCCTTCGTCGGTTTCAACTTTCACGTAGTTGAATCGTGAGACTGGAAGGGTTGTTACTGCTGTGACTTTCATGGGGTGGGTGTTCTCAGGCTAGTAGTGGCTCGGGGCATTGAACACCCGTTAGCGACATTCGGCAATAGGCGAGTCGATGCAACTGTACTAACCGAGTGACCGGTCTCAGGTGTAAGATTTTCGAGCGATTTCAGCAGTTGGCTTGAAGAGTTCAATATTGAACTGGCTCGACGACTGCTTTTTATTTTGGTTACAAGGAAAATTACTCATGGCAGGACCCCTACGCGTTGGATTAGTTGGTGTTGGGCAGCGTGGACTTCAGCACGTTCAGGCGTTGGTAGGCATGCAGGCCGATGAGATGGTGCAGATCACGGCTCTCGCTGATCCTTACCCAGAGAACCTTGAAGACAGCAAGATCAACAAATTTGTTGAGGGCTATTCGTCTGCCGGAATCAAGATGTTCGACAGTGCCGATGGCATGATCGAATCGGGCTTGGTCGACGCTATCTGGTTCGTCATCCCGCCAAACCAGCACAAAGGCGAAATCGAACGTGCAGCAGAGCGCGGAATCGCTATCCTCGCAGAAAAGCCACAGTCGCTCTTCTTAGACGACATCATTTCTCAGGACATCGCAATAACCAAGGCCGGAGTGCCAAGCACCGTCGGTTTCCAGATGCGGCACGATCGTGGCTACACCGATATTCACAACTACCTCAGCGACAAGTGGGTTGCTGCCATGACGATGATTGCTGAAGGCGCAGTTGAAGGCCACGGCGTAAAGCACACCCGAACTGAAGAACAGGGTGGCCCCGCCAACCGTGTTTGGACTGCCAACCGGGCGTGGTCGGGTACATCGGTTGTTGAAGCCGGTATTCACCAGACCGACATCATGCGGTACTGGTCGAACGACGATGTCGACTGGGTTCGAGCAACCTACACCGACCGTCCTGCTGAGCTTCACGAAACCGAGGGCGATAATCCGATTGCTTACACCGTGACTTACGGCATGAAAAAGGGTGGTGTCGCGAACATCATCTTCACGAAGCCCGCCCGCTCGTACTACGGCGGTCGATTCGATGTGATTATTCACACGCACGGAACTATCAAACTCGAAGACGATTTTGTCGACTACACGTTCGATGGCGACTGGCCACCGGCCAAGAACCCAACTATCGACCAGGTTCGCAAGGTGATTTCGGCAGGTCCACACACGACTGCAATGGGCGCTGAGAGCACACGCGCTATTGGACAGGCGTTTGCTACTTCGATCACCGAGAGCAAGCCTGAGAATCGCTTGAATTCGTTCAATTCTTCGATCAACTCACTCGCGGCGGTACTTGCAGCGAACATCTCGAACGATCTCGATGGCGAGAAGATTGTTATCGACGAGTTCATCAATGACGACAAATACGCCAAGTACCGAGTAAACCCAAACAGGGCGTAAATCGCCTCGCTGGTGAGAATTATCAACAGGAGAAACCCCTCTTCCCGACCGAAGCGATAGCGCAGCGGAGGGACCTTGGTTGGTGAGGTAGGCGTCGACTCTCAGATGCCGACACCTCCCCGTTATCGTCCAACGTCTTTCCACTCCGCTTTGCGGAGTTTATCCCGATGAAAATCAGGGGTCGAGAAGAGGGTGTACGGGGCGACGTTGTTCAGATAAATCGTAAAATCTATTGATTGCAGATCCTAAAGAAGCACGGAGAAGTAAATAAATTGCCAATAGCAGGTGAATGGTTCACGCCGACAGGTTTGAGCTTCAATTCGATAAAGGCGCGCCCTGAAACGACGTGGGTTCACTTTTCTCTCAGCGATGCAAATGGCATTGTTGGGCAAGGTGAGATCACCGATACTCAGGTCGATCAATCGATTGCTCCGATTGTTGCGAGGTTGGCGAATAATCTTCGGGGCGAGAAACTTACTGCCGACACCGATGTCATCGCTTTGAACAATCTAACCGTTGAACAGCTTGAGACTGATCTTCCGTTGGCAACCGCTGTTAGTGGGCTTCGATGTGCAATTGCCGATGCTCTCGCACAAGTTATGCAGTTGCCGTTAGTTGACTACCTGCGCGAGTTGTACGGTCACGAAGGCAAGGCCGATCGTAAAGTTCAGCTTTACTCGAATATCAACCGAGCGTTGAAGCCGACGTCCGATGGCATGATGGATCGGTCGCCAGACGGCTTTGCAGAAATGGCGCAACGTGCGATGGAAGATGGGTTTACGACGGCCAAGTGTGCTCCGTTCGACGAGTGCAACGCGCCGTTTAGTAAATCAGGAATTCCTAGAGAAGCCGAAATGGGCCTCGACCGAATTCGTGCTGCAAAAGACGTGATTGGTCCTGACCGAACGCTACTAGTCGATTGTCATTCCCGCTTTGATCTTCAGTCTGCACTTGCACTTGAGCCTGAACTTCGAGAAGCAGGAGTTGGTTGGTTCGAAGAGCCGGTCGATCCGATCACTATGGCTGATGACCTTCGAATTATTCGTGATAAGTCCGAGATGACCATGGCTGGTGCCGAGATGGGATACGGCGTTGGTTTATTCAAGAAATTGATGGAAGAAGACGTCCTTGACGTCGTAATGCCCGACGTTAAGTTCTGTGGTGGTCCCGTTGAGGCTTACTTGATCGGACGAGAGCTTGAACCGCGTTGGGCAGGTTCAGTTTCAATGCACTGTCCGTCGGGTCCGCTCTCGCTATTGGCATCTGCTCACGCAACAGCAGCGTTCGGCGCGACGATCCCGCTTGAGCACGCCGTGTACGAAGCCGATTGGCGACACGAGGTATTGGAGCCGTTTGAGATCGTGAAGAACGGATATCTCGAACTACCGGAAGGTCCCGGGCTCGGTGCACGGGTTGATCCGGTGGCTATCGCTATGCGCGGAAAGCAGTGGACCGAGTAGGACGCGAGCGTCGCTTTTTGACGATTGCTGCACGTATCGTACTTCCCGAGTGCTTTCGAGGGATCTGGTGGGGTCGCGCAAGTCGACACCGGGCTACGTATAAGCTAAATCTGGATACTCTCACACTGAAAGTTCACAGGCGTGCCTTCCGTACCTTCCGTTTCTTCTGGTCCTTCTGTCGTCGGTCCAAATCTGATTCATCGTTCTGTGTTGGCGGAACGACTGATCGATTTTGAGATCGAACCGGGCGCAGAGTTCGTGGTTGAGATGCATCCGGGCGACTATTCGTTAAGTGAAGATTGGGAAGCCCTCCCTAAATCTGCCCAGAGTTCTGAAAACGGGGTCATCTTGATCAGCGTTGTCGATTCGCTAACAGGAATCCGACCTAGATTGGCGCTTCTACCTCCATTTCCAATTGGTGTTGCAAGCGAATCAAACTCGTTCGACACTATTCGGCAGCATATGGTCAATCACCATACGATTGCGATCATCCTGCTTCGACTCGGTCACTGGGCAATCGCTATCGCTGAAGATGGCGAACTGGTGGTTACGAAAACAGGAAGCCGGTACGTGAAAAACCAACATAAAAAAGGTGGTCAGTCATCGAACCGGTTCCGGCGTGGTCGCGAGAAATGGATTCGCGAGCTGTTCGATCAGGCGGGCGAAGTTGCTAGCGCCCGGTTTCGAGATTACGCAGGGCGTCTGGAATACTTAGCGATGGGTGGTGATCGAGTCGTGCTTAGTCAGTTTTTGAAACGGATCAAATTGCCTGATGGACTCGGCGATAGAGCTTTGCCTAATCGAATATCGGTCGATCAACCGGGAAGAAAGGCTCTTGACGATGCTGTTCGAGATGCCTGGTCGTATCGTATGTACGAGTTTGTAGACTAGCTTTCTGTTCGATTATTTCCACTGAATCACGATTATTCGTTGATGTCTGAGACTGGGAAGTTTTTCGTATACCTGTAGATTGAGATCATGCGACTCGGCCG
Source organism: Chloroflexota bacterium (assembly GCA_018649665.1). Taxonomy (GTDB): domain Bacteria; phylum Chloroflexota; class Dehalococcoidia; order Lucifugimonadales; family Lucifugimonadaceae; genus Lucifugimonas. The sequence goes on from JABIHL010000124.1 coordinate 15,057, forward strand.
ATTTTTCAAACAGCTGATAGAGCCCGACTCCGAAGAGGTCAGTAAGGTCGCGACTTCAGACGAGTCGGATCAGGCCATCGACGATTCAGACGATGACGTTGATGCTGTGCCACAGAACATAGAGAACGACGAGATTGTCGAGTCGTTAGGCGACTCTTACGGTAGTTCAGAAGCTCAACCATCTCAAACTTCCGATGAACGAGAACCTTCGGTGTCTGAGGAGGCAGATGAAGAGCTTCCAGTGACCCAGAGTGACAGCAGTAATACCGTTTTCGCTACTGAAACTGAACTTGAAGAAACTGGAATCAATATTGCTGATCTGGTTGGCGACAACGCTGAAGACTCTCCTGAATCGAACTACCCGCTCGAATCTAAGATTGAGCCGGTAGATCAACCTGAACCTGTCGATGCCGAAATTGCGCCCCCGATTGAATCGTCTGTTGAGGAACCTCAGGAACCTGAGGACCATGAATCAGAGATCGATACGTCGCCCGAACTTGAGTCGATCGAAGAACCTGAACCTGAGCACGACGAACACGTAGAGCCAATTGAATCGGCTGAAATTGCAGATGAAAATGAATTCGAATCCAACGAGGAAGTTCCAGAGCTAGAGCCGTCGGCTGATGAGCAAGACGAGCGATCACTAGCCCGATCGGCAGTTAGCGCCGGATTCGTAATCACACTTGCGACCGAGCTGCGTACTCCGATCTCATCGCTTCGAGTTTCGTTCGATCTTCTCAAAGACCCAGAAGCCATTCGAAACAACCCAGACGAAACTAAGCGACTCGTTGGCAACATCGAAAGAAGTATCGCTCGTCTGGAACGTCAGGCATCCGATTTACTTGAAGTCGGCTATATAAACACCGGTTCGCTCTCGCTCATAAAGCAGCCGATAAACATGAGTGAACCGATTCTGGCAGCTATGGACATCTCTCGATCATCAGCGGCGCTGCGCCAAGTCGCAATCGAACTAGATATCGAGCCAAATTTGCCTCGCCCCATCGCCGATGGTTTTCGCCTGACTCAAATAATGACTCACCTACTAAGCAATTCGATAAAATTCACACCGGTTGGTAAGTCGACAACAGTCTCGATCACTTCAGGGAACGTAGATAGTTTAGGTCCATCAGGCGAAATTCGGTCTGGATACGGAGATACGGAACCTGATTCGATTATTGTTAGAGTTATCGACAACGGTCCCGGCATAAGAAAAGCACACTTTGAGCGCGTGTTCGAACCGTTCTATCGAATAACGGGCGAAGGTATCGAAGGTGGAGCCGGTGTAGGGCTAGGCCTGACGATTGTGAAAGGTCTCGTAGAACTTCACTCAGGCAAGGTGTGGGTGCGCAGTATCCCAAGAGAGGTTACTGAATTTGGATTCTCGATCCCGCTGAAGTAGCGGAGCGCAAGTAAACCAAAGGGTAATTAATAGCCATGAAAGTCCTTGTTGTCGACGACGACCCGGATATCGTTGTAGCGAAGATGCGAATCCAAACCAAACTGAGTAGTCAGAACGGAAGCCGTTATTTCAACCGCCAGTAAACAGGCAACTTGCCCGCAGTGCGATGCTGTGTTTAAGTCGAGTCAGGGGCTGTCGGGTCATATGCGGTTCCGACACGGGAACGCCGAATGGTCGGATGCAGTTGATCGTGCGAAGGCACAGCGTATCGATACGCTTGCGTCGTTCTCAGGTATGCCGGGGCTTCCTCAGCCGACGCAGTTGCTGATCGCCAAACTTCATCGTAAATACACCGCTGGAAACAAGAGCGAACCACCCACCGATTGCGTACTGTGTGGTGCTGTCTGTAAAACCCCTCAGGGTCTATCTGGTCACATGCGTTACCGGCACGGATTTGGCGCCCAGAAAGCTGGTCCGAGATCGACCACCGACCTGGTGAGATACGTTCAAATGAACGAGATGCCAGAAGTAGTGCAAGAAGCTATCTGGGAGAAGATCCTTCGCCTAGAAGGATTCCGCTGGTAGTCGCTAGGCGGCAGCGTTTACCAGTATTCGTTCATCGGCGAGAACCGCCCAAACGATCGATGCTGCGTAGATCCCTCGCATATTGGAAGGTCCGCTTTGGGGCCACTGATCAAGAGCCTTCTTAAACTGGCTTTTGGGTATACGTACACCGCTCTCCACAACTGATAGATAGCCTGCGGTGATCTCGTACGTGAAATATTGACCTCGCTTGGTCGATATCGAATGACTCGCACCCGCTTCTATCTGCTTCCACAGATCGTCGAACGCCAAAATAGACGTAGTAGGCGTTGAGAGCTGTGAAGTGGCTCTTTGGCGACGTGGAGCCTGATTCTCGGTCGTGTCTATACGTGGCGAGGGGCTGAATTGAATTACCGCAGACTCTTTTTCGGTTTCAATCTCCGAAACGCTGTTCTCAAGAGTTTGCTGGATGAACCTATCAATACTCATTCCGCGTTTGTGTGCCGCTTTCACTAGAGAGCGGTAGGACTTCTGGGATACATCGATGATGGGCATAGCGGTTTCTCGGGTTAGCTCCTCAAAAACGCTTTCCTTGTGGGGAGCCACTCGTTCAATACTGAACCTAAAACTGCCCATACATACATATATTTATACATATATACAGTGTGGAACTATACGTACACGTACATGAGGCGTAGCATCGTGCAGCCCGACGGTTTTGGGCATGAGGCGTCCGTACCAGAGCATTGATTTATTCTGAAAAACCGGTGAACGTCCTGAGGTCGAACCTCTCACGTAGATATCGAAAGATAGGATGTTGAAAACATGACTAGTGCACGAGAAGGCGAACGAGTCGCCTACTTCAACGGTGAAATCATTCCTGAATCCGAGGTCAAAGTGCCTTTCAGGGATCGTGGCTTCAAATACGGCGATGCCGTGTTCGATATGACTCGAACGTTTGGCCATAAGATTTTCAAGCTCGAAACCCACATCAGCCGGTTTTACAACTCGCTCAAGTACGTCGATATCGACCCCGGCATGACCGAAGCCGAGATGGTCGCCAAGACCCGAGAGGTTTTGGCAGCCAATCTGCACTTGCTCGGACCTGACGAAGATTTCTGGGTAGGACAGCGAATTTCACGCGGAGTTGATCTCGTTGGTGGCGACATGTGGGAGACTGCTGGCGGCCCGAACGTGATTATCGAGTGCGCACCGCTTCCTCTGAAGCCTCGCGCACGGCTATACAAAGACGGAATCGACGTACTTGTCCCTTCTGTACGCCGAACTCCCCCTGAATCTCTAAGCCCGCGAGCAAAGTCGCACAACTATCTCAACTTGATTATGGCCGATATGGAAGCCAAGTCACAGGATCCCGAGTCTTGGGCGATTTTGCTTGATACTCGAGGATTTCTCACTGAAGGCATCGGGTCGAACATCTTCACGATCAAAGATGGTGTGATGTACACCCCACAAGAGCAGTACGTGCTCGGTGGAATTTCTCGTGAAACCGCAATCGAGATGGCAGGACGGCTCGATATTCCGGTTGTGACCAAAGATATCGACATGTTCGATGCGATGACAGCCGATGAAATCTTCCTAACTTCGACATCGCTCTGCATCTGCGGAGTGCGCTCGTTCCAAGGTCGCCAAATTGGTGATGGCACAGCTGCCGGACCAATCACGAAAGCGTTGATGAACGAATACGTCGATTTTGTTGAGTTCGACTGGATCGGTCAGTACCTGAAGCGACTAGAGGATTAGGTTCAAGCAAACATGACCAAAAACCTCTACCTACCGCCTCAGGGCGAGTGGGAACGGCGTGATGCTTCGTCGGTGGGCGTCGATCAGTCGAAACTCGACGAAGCAGTCCAATTCGCCAAAGATAACGAGATCAACTGGCCGATGGACCCCAGCAAAGGCCAAGTCGGTGAAGATGCTTCGGAGTGGGCAGCCAAACTCGGGCCGTACAAGGACCGGGGCGGCCCTGCTGGCGTTGTTATCAAAGACGGCTACATCGTTGCTGAGTGGGGCGACCTAGAACGGGTTGATCTCACGTTCAGCGCTACTAAAAGCTACGTAGCCACGATGGCAGGGCTTGCGTTCGACAAGGGCATGATTAAAAGCACGTCTGACGCTGTAATTGACTACGAAAACGGTAAATCGATCACGATGGTCAATTCAGGCGAGCCGGTCGACGGCTTCGATACCGACCACAACCGTGGGATCACGTGGGAGCATCTTCTTCAGCAGACATCTGAATGGGAAGGAACGCTCTACACCAAGCCCGATATCGTCGATTGGAATCGAAACCTCGATCCTGAGGGTATGGGCGCTTCTGGCGACTTCACACGACGTACGAGACAGGTTCCCGGCGGTCACTGGGAATACAACGATGTTCGAGTGAATCGAACAGCGCTGGCGTTATTGGCAGTTTGGGGAGAGCCGCTTCCCGACATCCTTACTCGTGAGGTAATGAATCCCATCGGTTCGTCAGGCACTTGGGAATGGCACGGTTACGGCGATCATTCAACGGTGAATCTCGATGGATTAGTGACTGAGTCGGTCTCAGGTGGAGCCCATTGGGGTGGTGGATTATGGGTCGACACTCTCGATCACGCTCGTTTTGGCATGCTTTACCTGAACCGTGGTCGCTGGGGTGATAAGCAGATCATTTCCGAGAAGTGGATAGACATGATGACCGTTCCGTGCGATCAGAACGATCAATATGGCTACATGTGGTGGCTCAATACAGGTCACGTTCGTTACGGCAAGCACGCCTCTGAAGCTACGTTTGCCGCATCTGGAGCTGGCGGTAACTGCGTGGTGATTGATCCTGAGAAGGATCTGATCGTGGTAACGAGATGGTGCCAAGATGTTGCGGGCGTAGTTGATCTGGCGGCTCAAGCGGTGGGTTCTAACTAACCACCAATGAAAACGTCCCCATCTGAACATGCGCCTAAGGCGTCAGTTTCTATCGAAAAAATCGAACGACAACCGCTTTCTATGAAAGCAGGTGCGTTCGCTTTATTACTTGCGATTTTGTGGGCCGGGAACCCAGTTGCCAACAAGGCTGGTCTCGATGACGCGGGTCCGCTGAGGCTTGGCTATCTTCGATTTATACTCGGTGCAATCGTAGTACTGATCTACGCGATCGCAACGAAGCAATCGTTCAGGATCAAGAGGCGTGAGTGGGTTCCACTCGGCTTGCTCGGATTGCTGTTTACCGTTCAATTGGCGTTTATGAATGTTGGGCAGGATTACACATCGGCAGGGCACGCTGTGGTCGTCACGACGACGTTCCCGCTTTGGACGGGGGTCTTTGCACACTTTTTCGTGCCTGGTGATCGAATGTCGCGGTCAAGAACATTCGGAACATTAGTCGCCTACTTAGGGGTCGTGGCGGTTTTCTATAAGGGATTCGCCGACTCGAGTTCTGACTTTCTGATCGGTGATCTCCTCTTGCTTGGTTCTGCGGTGTTGCTTGGCGGGCGTCAGGTGCTTCTATCGCAGTTGGGGCAGGGAATAGACCAACACAAATTACTGATGGCTCAGAGTGTATTTGGGATTGTCACGTTTGTGATAGCGAGCCTGATGTTTGAAGGCGACGAGGCGTTTACTGTTACAACTCGCTTGGTTGTTGCGCTTCTCTACACAGGTGTGTTGATAGCGGGACTGGGCTTCATTGGCCAAACGTGGCTACTGAAGCGATATCTGCCATCTCGGGTAACCGTCTTATCGCTCAGTCAGCCAATATTCGGTGTTTTGTTCAGCTGGTGGATTCTTGGCGAATCGATCGGCGGCGAGCTGTACATTGGCGCGGTTCTGGTCGTAATTGGCTCAGCACTCGCTCAGCGACGTGGCAAGTCTAAAACTAAGCTGCCAAAACCTGCTGGTGACGCTTCTCGATAAGCGAGCGCACTACTTCGACGTCTAGGCTGCGTTTCGGGTAAAACGCTGCGGCTCCTGCTTCTTGAGCAAGGCTTTCGTACTCGTCGTCCTGTTTCATTGAAGTCAACACAACTACAGCGAGTGGATCGACTTCTAGAATTGTGCTTACCGCCTCGAAGCCGTTCATCCTAGGCATCTGCACGTCCATGATTACGGCATCAGGAAGAAGTTCCTGATACGAACCAGCGGCATCGGCACCGTCTTCTCGTTCAGCGACAACCTCGAATCCCCCCGCCTTATCGAGCATTGCTCGGATAATGTCACGGAAAATAGGTTGGTCGTCGATTAGAAGAACTCGGTACATGTGCTGCTCTTGTCGCGCTAAAGGGGGGCTGTTCGTTTGATCTAATTTGATACTACGAACGTTCGAGCGTCACGTGAATAGCCGATGGTTTAACCGACCCTGAGGGATTATGCGCGTAGGCCGTTAGGGTTCGCCACAGGCTAGGCTGCAGAAGCCTGTTCGCCAGTTCCGCCAATTACGTTAGGGGATTCATTTAGTGAGGAGTCGTCAGCTGTCGCCGATGACTGTGGAACTTCGAACGGAATTGTTAGTTTGAGGTTCGTTCCAACGCCGGGCGCAGAATCGATATCTAGGGTGGCGCTCATTGCATCGGCATAATCACCGATGTTCACCATGCCCAGGCCAGTCTGGCGCAGCGTGGCGGGATCAAATCCTTTGCCGTCGTCGGACACAGTCATGACTAACTGCTGATCGATTTCGTCGTAGTCCCATGAAACCTTACAAATGGTTGCCTCGGCATGTTTGGCTACATTACCCATCGCAAGTTCTGCGACTCGGTACACGCCAAGCCGGATATTGTCGGGAATTACTGATGTTCCCGCTGGCTCAAGACTCACTGCTGCTTCGTTTGATGTGTACTCGACTGGGATCATCGATTCGTAGAAGTTCCTGAGCGATCGAAGTCCTACGGCAGCGCCAACTCGAACAATGCTCGGGTGGAGTCGGTGTGCAATTCCTCGAATATCGTCTTCGCGAATGTTGTCGAGTTCCTGAGTGATTTTGTCGAGTTCTTCGAGTTGGTCGGGAATGGATTCTGCGTTCGTTTCTCTGAACTGAATCATCTGCATCCATATGGCAAATAGTTTCGATTGCACGGTGCCATGCAGCTCTTCGGCAATCGCTCGTTTTGTGCTGTCGGCAGCTTGAACCATTCGTTCTCGTGACTCGCGTACTGCAATGTTTTGAATTGCCAGTGCCTTGTTTGCTCGTTCTAAGCGACGTTGCGCCCTGCCAGATGCCCAGTGAAGGACTAGAAGAACTAGGATCATCCCTGCGTTGAACACACCCGCAATGATCCATACGCTCTTGTTGGCGATAGCGAGATCGGTACCGACGTCGGTTGTGATTGCGGCGACCATCAGAGTTCGAGAACTTCGACCGTTGCCGGGGGGCTGATCCCAAATCAACTTATATGTTTGGAGAAGATTTGCTTGAACACCGAGTCGTTGAAATGCAGCATCAGGTTCCATGTGAATCGATGACGGCCTGTTGTGGCGGGCGTCATCGAAAGCGGTAAGCATCGAACCTTCGAGTGCTGGTGCAGTGCCGCTTGTAGCGTAAAGAGGATCGCCAGTAAGCGTGTATAGATCGAGTCGTTGAGCATGCACACCGAACAACGCACGTTTCATGAGAGCGTCGAACGAATCGGCGGCTACAGCGTCATCCAAACGATCTCGGGCACCGAGTCCAGTTATTTCTGCATCACCGAAATGGATTACCGAAGCAAATCTGTCGATATCTTGTATTTGTCGTTGGCTAATGCCGCTGAGAGCATTTTGTGGGAGCAAGCTTGAGCCGAAGGCGATAATAGCGCCCGTCATTACCGTAATGGCGACGATGCCAATTACGAGAGGGCTTTGGAAAATACCGCGGCTAGGTGCATTCGTTTCAGAGTTAGATTCAGTCGCCGATTGATTCATATGATCTTTGGTACCGAGATTCCGATTCAATAAGTCTTACTACGCATTAATTTGTGCTCGCGTGCGACTAGCTTATTGCTGAATAGCGAAAGAGATCAGTGACCAAGTACGCACGTAGAGTGTGGGTTAATACGCGCGCTAAAAATTTTCACCGGCCTTTTAGAAATCGTCGATCTATATCGAGCAAAAAATAAGCTCCGAGAAACTCGGAGCTTGTTCATTCATATGTGCCTGAAACTTACGCAGCGATGGCGTCGTTACCACCTGAAGGTCCGCCGCCTACTAGGCTTCGGAGCATCGAAACGTTGAGGTTTCTCTTCGGTACGAATCCTCGTGCGCCGATCTCTCGTGCAAGTGTTGGGTACTCAGAATCTGAGCCCATGCTAGTTAGCACCACGTTTGCCTGAGGGTGTCGGGAGAGGATACGTCGAGTTGCTTCGACACCGCTCATGTCGCCCATCTGAACGTCCATCACCACGATGTCAGGATTCAGCTTGCTCATCATCTCGAGAGCATGCATGCCATCGGTTGCTTCACCGATCACTTCGCAAGCACCGTCTCGTTCGAGAACTGACTTTGCGACGTTTCGGAATACCGGCTGATCGTCTACCAATAGAACAGAAATGGATTTGAATTCTGCAGTTGATTCATTCTGGAAAAAATTGAGTAATTCGCCCATTGTCGTTGCATCCATCTCTAGTTCGTAGCGGTTGGCTGAATTCAGTTCCCGTTAGGTTCGGGGCTGCCAGCAGTTGATGCATTTAATTTATGTCCGTAGCCACAGAACAAGGCAGTGGGCAAGCACTTGATCGTCTTGGGGTTAACGCTCATCCGAGGTGTCGTGTTTCTCGGAATGGACACTAAGTGATGCTGCGCGTTGGGCGTTTTATGGGGATCGATATAGGTAGAATTCTCGCTGCACTATGCCAGATACAAAGCCCAGTACAGAAAATACCGAACCTACTAAAGGGTTCGCACAAACAGCTGAGACTTCAGGAATCACACGTCTAAGTAAGACCGATAGTGAGACTGAAGGCGATCATCTGCGGCGTGTTGCCGACGAGTTAAGTGGATCGGGAGAAGAACGACTGGGCAAACTCAGAGCGATGCTTTCGAGCAGAGACTCCAACGAACAGGTAGCGGCTGCTCGTGAGCTTGGGAAGATCGGATCACTGAAAGCGGTTCAAATGCTTCGTGATCTTCTGGTGTCTAGTCACGAGGTGTCGTGGCAACTCGCCATACATGGCCTACGAGTAGGCGGATCGCGTGAAGGATGGCTGTGCCTTGAAGGTGTGGCGCAGGAAGATGCGTTACAGCTTGCTTCTGACAATCGAAGGATTTCCGACATGTCGTTCAGGCGGCTGATGTCGATGGGGCGCACAAAGATGATGGATCGATTGTTCAGGGCTGCCGATGGTCATTCAAGATCGATTCCTGGAGTTGTTGCCAAGAAATTCTCTGTGGATGCGGTTGCGACTCTACCTGCAATGCACAAAGGCGTGATGGAACATCGCCTTGGATTACTCAATGGTGCATCGGCGACACCTTCCGATACGGCAGAGGCTCTGAGCATCGAACTTTCGATGGTTCGGACGCTCGAATTGGAGAGCTGGCAGGCGATTCATTCTCCTACAGAGTTCGGGTAGCCCGCCTTCTCCGTACGGCAGGCATATACTGCCGAAGTATTGAGCAAAGATCAGGCAACCGAACAACCAACAGAATCGTCGAGCAGCCCGCCAGAGACGATTGGTGACCGTGGAACAATTTCACGGATGTTGCCCGACACCCTCGCATCAGCCTTCCGATCGCTAAGCAATCGTAACTTCCGGTTTCTTTGGTTTGGCCAACTTCTCTCAGCCACCGCGATGCACGCCGATATGGTCGCTCGAAGTTGGCTCGTATGGGATCTCACAGGCTCATCCACTTCCGTTGCGTCGGTTCTTGTAGCAAGAGCAGTACCAATGCTTATTCTCGGGCTTATTGGCGGTGTAGCTGCTGACAGGTTCGATCGTCGCAAGCTGTTGATGGTCATCCAGATCTGGACGCTGCTGATGCACATCTTGATGGCCGTGTTGCTGTTGGCTGGCGTAATCGAACTGTGGCACGTGTACGTACTGGCGTTTGGGCTCGGTGCCGGAATGGCAATGAACCAGCCGGTGCGAACTTCGATCATTCCGAATCTGGTCGATCAGAAAAACATGATGAACGCCATGTCGTTGAATTCGATTGCGATCAACAGCACAAGGCTCATTGGACCAGCGTTGATCGCAATATTGATTGCTGCTACGGATGTTGGCTGGGCCTACGTATGGGCGGCGGCTGCGTTCGTATTGGTGATCATATTGACCACCAAAATTGAAATTCCTCACATTCCGGTTACGGGTGGACGAGGAAATCCGATTCACCAACTGATCGAAGGATTCGTGTTCATCGGTCAGCACCGAGCGATTTTGGCTTTGGTGTTGTTGGGTCTTGGTCCGCTGGCGATCGGGTTCTCACATCAGGTGTTGCTGCCTCAGTTGGTTCAAGAACAGTACGGATATGGCATCGCTCTAATGGGAGTTCTAACGTCTGTAGGGGCGGTCGGTGGTCTGGCCGGCGGTCTGTTTATCGCTTCTCGAAAAGAAGTGTCTTACAAAGGCAAGTTGATGCTGTTCTCAGCGGGTTCCTACGGATTCGCCCTTCTCGGATTCGCAGGCGCAACCTACTTGTGGATGGCTTTCCCGTTAATTATTTGGATAGGTGCTTCACAGACCCTATTCCGAGCAGGCAATAGCGCAACGCTAATGGAACTCGCCCCTGATCGACTTAGGGGTCGAATCATCTCGGCAACTCTTCTCGATACCGCCCTTTCTCCTGCCGCGGGAATAGCCGCGGGGTTCGTTGCCGATCAATACGGCGTTAGCGCTGGATACATGCTGCTTTCGGCAGGGTGTCTCGGAGTCGTGGCACTTACTCTCGCAATCTATCCGAAGATAAAAGACCTCTAGTCGTTTCTTTCTTCTGGGACCGATACGGCATAAAATGTTGCCGATTCGAGTTCACTGAATCTGCGTATTCGAACGTTTCGAATCACACGTTCAACTCGGTGCTTCAGCCGAACGAGCGACTTTCCTACCCCAGCAACGATCAAGACCTCCCCCTAAAAACAATGAAAATCACCGATATCAAAACGTTCCTCGTTAAGGGCGGAAACCGCAATTGGGTTTTCTGCAAAGTTGAAACCGACGAAGGCGTTCACGGCTGGGGTGAAGGTACGCTCGAACGACACGAGCAGGCTGTTGAATCTGGCATCAAGGCCCTTTCTGAACGACTGATTGGTCGTGACCCGACTCAGATCGAACGTAACTGGCAGATCATGTACCGCCACGGATTTTGGCGCGGTGGAGCGGTGATGGGTTCGGCGATGGCTGCGATTGATATTGCGCTGTGGGATGTGACCGGCAAGCTATACAACCTTCCTGTGTACAAAATGCTCGGGGGTGCCGTTCGAGATCGAGTTCGAGCGTACACACACGCTGGCGATCTTCGAGGTGGCTGGGACGCTGTCGATCAAGGGTTCACCGGCTTCAAAACAGGCGGTTGGGATCTGAGCAAGCCAGCGTTCCACGAAAAAGAGGGTGCTGATTATCTTCACGAGAAGATCAAGGAGATGAGAGATCATCTGGGTCCTGATATGGAGATCATGATCGACAACCACGGACGCTCAAGGCCGTCCGAGGCAATTCGTCGAATGGCAGCCGTCGAAGAGTTCGATATCACCTTCTTCGAAGAGCCAATTGCACCCGATAATCTCGATGCAATGGAGCAGATTCGAAATTCTGACATCAAGATGGATATCGCTACTGGTGAACGACTGTTCTTCAGGTACGGATTCCGAGATATTTTGCACCGACGGCTTACTGATGTGATTCAGCCGGATATCGCCCACACTGGCGGTATTTCCGAAATCAAGAGAATCGCTTCGATGGCTGAAATCGAGTACATCAAGTTCGCACCCCACAACCCGAACGGTCCGATCGCAACCGCTGCTTCGATGCATGTTTGTGCGACGGTTCCGAACTTCCTGATTTTGGAAACGGCTAGAGACATGCCTTGGCACGACAAGATTCAAACGACTCCGCTTGAGATCAAAGACGGTTACTTCGAACTACCAACTGCACCGGGGCTTGGAACTGATCTGGACGAATCGATTATCGCCGAACGAACATTCGATCCCGACAAGGAGAGAACGCTCGGAAATGCGGGCAGTGATTCGGGAAGCTGGAACGCTGAAGATATGTCGCCAGCCGACGTTTAAGTCTCGTATCCAACCATCTACTCAGGGCTACATTTACGATTTCATATATGACTAATCAAAAATTCAGCGCGGCACTTTTCGATATGGACGATACGCTGATCGATCGGCACTCAGCGTATGGCGATGTGTACAGAGTGCTTTACGACCAGCATGAGGCGATTCACGGCTCAATCAGTTGGGAAGATGCGTTCGAATATTTCTGGACGCTTTCACCCGATAACGCCACCGAACCTCGTGAGGCGTTTCTAGCGATTCAAAATAAATTCCCGGGCGTGACTGGTGATCCCGATTCTCACTACGACTTCTACTTTTCGAACATGGTGAAGTTCATGAAAGTGCTTCCGGGCGCAGTCGAGTTTGTCGATTGGATGAATTCAAAGAGCGTCGCCTGGGGAGTAGTGACCAACGGCGATCAATTCCAGCATCAGAAAGCCGAAGCGACTGGTCTCGATAAGAAGGCTCCATTCGTGCTGGCTTCGAAGATATTCGGGGTTAACAAGCCTGCGCCTGAAGTGTTCATGGAAGCTGTTCGGCTTCTTGGAGTAGAAGGTCTTAAAACCGAAGATGTTTTGTTTGTTGGCGACAACCCGTACACCGACATCATTGGTGCTCACGGCGTAGGAATGAAGACGGCGTGGATACGAATGGGGCGTGAATATCCGAGCGATGCGCCCACTCCCAACTACATAGTCGATCACGTCGAAGAGTTGAAGCACTTATTGGCGTAGAGTGCCTAAATTCCCAAGTGCGTTCGAGGGATCTGGCGCGGAGTGCGCTGGGCTACTTTCGAAGCTACAGGGTTTTAAATCTCTCCGAAGGCAACGCCAACAAACCGTAATCCCCTTCCCCAGACCCTTCACTCCGCTGACTACGTTCAGGGAATCGGGTGTTTCCTATGTGGTGTTGACGGGCAAGTTGAGTCGTCTTTCAAGTTTCACGATTCGACTTTCCTTACGAAGTCTGTGCCTTAGCTTGCGCTGACTCTCCCCAATTTCGTTGAAGCGGTCTACAATTCCGCCAAATTGGGCAGTGCACATTGCGTGCGCTCGAAACGGCAGCTAAAGAACGAAAGCGAGATAGCAATTTGGTTGGAGTAGCAGTACTAGGCACCGGACGTATCGGCGGTAGCTACATTGATGTAGTGAATCAGACTCCCGGAGCAGTCCTCAAAGTAGTTGCCGAGCAGCGAGCAGAAGCAGCAGCTCCGTGGGAAGACAAATACCCGGACGTTGAGTTTGTTTCCGACTATAAAGCCGTACTCGAGCGAGACGATGTCGACATTGTGATCGGCACTCTCCCGCACTGGCTCCACTACCAGGCAGGTCTCGACGCAGCCGAAGCCGGCAAGAACGTGTTCATGGAGAAGCCTCTTGCGTTGACATCGTCGGAAGGCCGACAGATGATCGATGCGGCGGCAGCGAACGGTGTGAAGCTGATGACTGCTCACACCCAACGCTACTACCCAGCGGTTCAGGCAATGAAGAAGCTTGTCGATTCGAAGCGGCTAGGCGAACTGGTGATGGCTCACGATATGTGGCACAAGCCTTACCAGCCGTGGACTCGTCCTCCATGGATGCTGATCGGATCTAAGGGTGGCGGAATGGGTCAGATGGACGGCACTCACGAGATCGATCGGCTTATGTGGATTATGGGCGACGATATCGAGACTGTTAGTGCGCAGATCGGACAGGTCACATACCCACGATCTGAGAACCCAGAGATCGATTGCGATGACACTGCGATGTGTTTCTTACGCTGGAAATCTGGCAAGGTAGCGACGATTAGTCGAATGGCTTGGCGTGTGGGTGCTACCGAGTATGGTGGAGACTTCTTTTTCTCGAACGGAATGGCTCGCTTCAGACTCAAGTACGGCAGTGCAGAAGGGCAAGAGACGGCCCTTTACGTTGCCGATACCGAGGAAGGCAATTGGCAGAAGGAAGAAATTCCTGAGAACAATCCGTTGCTCGAAGAGTTCACTGAATATGTTCAGTCGATCGAACGCGGTGATACCGATACTCCGATTCCACAGGAACACGGTTTGCGCGTGCTAAGGGTGTTCGAAGCCACTGAGGAGTCGGCCCGAACTGGTCGAGAGGTAAAGATTGACTGGTAGATGGTTTGGACTCGGATTTCTTAGTTCGAGATTTAAGCTAACCAGCGTCTACGAATCAGGATTCACGCGTCCGGACAACAGGTTCATTCCTGTTGGTTCGGACGACCTGATCGAATTTCTATCGCAAGACAAAGTAACTTTTGGCGAACAAAGTTCGAGGTTGCATGACGTTTCTCGATGGATGATACGTATTCTCGAACAGGAGAAATCGGCGTTTGAGCGCGCACTGACTCGCGCCTACTCTAGAGTTAATCCAGATCGTGAAACGATCGAGCTGATGAACAGCGATTCGCCTGATGAATCCGAGTTCCAGCTCCTGAATTCGAAGATTCAGCACATGCTCGAAAAAGCTAACTTCGAGCAGCTTTCCGACGATCAGGTCAAGACTGCCCTCGAAGCCGGTAGTACGCATGGCATCAAAGTAAAAATCGATGAAGATGGGCTTGAGGAAATGTCGATTTGGGTGCGAGGCCGTTCGACCGCACCTTTTCACCGTCGCACGCTAAAACACCCGATCAGCGGTGAGACTAGCTCAGTTGCCATATTCAATCGACTCGCGTTAATTACGCGACCAGTTAGCGAGTCTAACGTTCAGGTTCGATTGTTCAAGGACATCCCTATTCGAGACGTCGAAGCCCTGTTGCCGAACGCAAATGTGAGTATGGGCATCCGTGACGCCGTGATGATGGTAGGCAGTGGTGCCGGGGCCGTCTGGACCGTAGCTGCAAAAGTACTGGCGGTTGGATTAGTTGCTGCGAGCCAGTTGCTATGGGTGATAGCGATTCCTTTGGGGGGACTGTTCTGGAAAGTCTTCTCGGGCTACCGTCGAGCGATCAAAGATCGTGATTCTAACCGTGCGAAGCATCTGTATTTCCAAAGTTTGGGTTCGAACAGGAGCGCCATTCACCTGATCTCGTTCATGATCTGCGAAGAGGAGATCAAGGAAGCGGTTCTTATGTACGCGTTCTGCTTGGATGCCGAGAGCGATGGACGTACTACGACTGGACCCGAAATGAAGTTAGAGATCGAACGCTATTTACACAAGCTCACGGAAATCGAAGTCGATTTCGATATCGATGACGCAATCGAAACACTCGACCGACTCAATCTGTGGAAGGATCGATCGCAGTTACAGGTGATTGGCATAGATGAGGCAGCTACGAAGCTCGAACTTCACTGCCAGCAAGGTCTATCACGCGATTACCACGCCGGACTATTAGGAATCGCCGAGTAGTGGCGAAGCTCAGGGCTGTGCTATTCGACCTAGACGACACGCTGCTTCCAGAAATGGTGCCAGAGCGAGAGGCACTGTTGGTTGCCTGTGGTTTGGCGGCTGATAGGTACGACGCCGACCCTGAAAAGATGCTGGAAACCGTCGATGAGTCATGCCGTAGGCTTTGGGCCCAGTGGAAGACACCGATTGTATATTCCGAGATCGCCTATTCCGTTTGGGAAGGTTTATGGGGACCGACGGATACCGCTGAATCGAATTTAGGGAACGACAACGAAACGATCACCAAGTACAAGCGAGAAGTTTGGGATGAGGTGCTATCTGTCCATGGAATCGAGGATTCAGGTCTCCGTGACGACATCATCGAGCTTCACAGAATTGAACGCCTAAAACGCTTGAAGCCGTTTGATGGAGCGATCGAGATTATCGAACAGATCAAAGAGCTGTATCCGATAGCTATCGTTACGAACGGATCGCCAGCGGTACAACGATTCAAGCTACGTGAATCGGGACTCGCTGACTACTTCGATGTCGTAGTGGCTTCGGGCGATGTGGGATTCGGTAAACCAAGAGCCGAACCATTCAATGCTGCTCTAGAACAGTTGAACGTCCGCCCAGAAGAAGCCGTGATGATTGGCAATTCGTGGGGCAGTGATATTCGAGGTGCTTCGAATCTGGGAATGCCATCGATTTGGTTCAACGTCGATCAAGAATCACGACCTGACGATGGGGTCTCTCCAACGATCGAGCTCGATTCGCTGGAGAAAATCCCCGATGCAGTTCGCCAAATAGCCAATTAGCGGAAGGGGCGCTCTAGACGCCGAGTCCGCCCTGAACGATCTTGTCGTCTCGGACTATATCTCCGAGGTGGAGCGTGTGCGACGAATCGTTGATAGTTCCGATGCTCCAACCGTGTTTTCCGAAGCTGAATCTGCTTATCGAGCAGTTGAAAATGTCGGTGCGCATGGCGAGACGATTATCTATGCCCATGATGTAGTGGAACAAAGCGCGCATTGTGTCGCCGTGGCTGACGATAGCAATGGTGTGATTGCCAGACTTTTCGTACCAGTCCTCGTTGTAGAGAATTTCGTCTTCGATCCAGTTTGATGCTCGGCGTTCGACCCAGCGCATTGTTTCGCCGTCGGCAGCCTTGAAGTACTTCCCCTTCTCGGCCATGAGCAATCGAACTTCGGTCGGCATTACGTCCTTGGCAAGTTTTCCTCGCCATCCGGGAGTCTGCTTTTCGATTATTTCATCGACCCTGGTGAACTCGGCGTTGGGAATGCCCATGCCCTTGAGCACGCCCTCGGTGGTCTGCACAGCCCGTACAAGCGAAGATGAGTAGATCTTGTCGAACTTCACACCTTCCTCGCCAAGTCGTGCGCCAGCGGCTTCAGCTTGTTGGTGTCCTCGATCAGTCATCGGAGCATCGAAATTAACACCGGCAGCGATGCCTGGGGTTATGTTCGACTGTGATTCGCCGTGCCTGATGAAATAAAGATCGAATTCAACGTTGTCGTGAATCAAGTCAAAGGTCTCCGAGTGAAGTTGTCGTCTGCGGAAAATGCAGCAAACGAACCGTATCACCGGCGAGGCAGTGGATGGGCGAAAACTTTCGACTACGGAACTAGGAATGCTGGATCAATAAGTCCGGGATTTCCGTGTTCGTTGGAAGGAAGATCAGTTTCGAGACGAGTCAAAGAGATTTCGACGAACTCATCGAGCAGGTTCCAGTCACTCGATATATTGTCCCGCCACGCAACGACGTCATCTGGATCGAGCGCCACGAGGTAGTCGTATAGCGCTTTTACGCTCGGACCGGAGAGGACTTTGTTCTCGCTTAATTCCTGATCGAGGTTTAGCCCTGATGAATTGGACATTACTTCGTACCAAAGGAGAGTTTTCCAAGTACGTGCTCTGCCGACCCACTCTGGTCCCTTGCCGAAATCAGCAAGAATTCAACGAAGTTCCGCATTGCGAGATTGTCGTCGAACTTCATCAAGCTAATACCTAAGTACGACTCGATTGTTCGCATTGCAGCCGCCTCGAAGGCCTGAGCTTGTGCTTCGTAAAGTCCTCGCAAAGTTGCATATTTACGTTCGTCATCACGGTCGACGATTTTTTGGTCGGGATTCTGGAAATCTTGATAGGCGTGACCAAGTTCATGGAAATAGGTGCCGAGCGCTTGGATCGGCGACTCTTGCATGTCGACGTATACGTGAACTTTTCCGTCTAATCGATATTTGAACCCGATTTCACCCCTGAAATCTGAACAGAACCCGAAGTTGTTCACATAAATCGGAACGTCCCATAGGAAGTAGTCGGTCATACACGCGTTGTACGATGCCGCAACAAACTGATCGTGCGGAAGAATATGAACAACGATTCTTTCGTTGTTGATATTCTTCCGGTTAGTAAGTAGTACCCCGCTCGCCCGATCTGCTCGATTTCATCGAACCAGTCGGGTAGATCGAGGGTCGACCCATGAGCATCACGAACCTGATCGGTGAAATCGGTGCTGAGAAGCGGAGCAAGCATGGTCGCTAGGTCTTCATCTGAAATTACATCGCCGCCGATTTCTACGGCTGTAGGTTGACCATCCAGAAAATAAATCCAACGCCCTAGAGAATTGTCAGATTCATTGAATTCAGGAACCGAATCTTCGGTATCGATGATTAGTTGGACGAAGTGCGGGCCCGCATCAACGGTATTCGCTGGGATAGTTAGTGATTCTGACCAATTACTACCGGCGTCGTTGCCGGCAGCGAGGACAATCGTGTCTATAGGTACGCCATCGACTAGAAGCAGTGCTTCAAACTCGCCATCTGTAGCGGAAGTCGTCCGGCTGGAGTTACGAATCGAGAATGAAATCGCGGTATCGACCGAAGCCCACACCGAAGCGTCGACGCCTTGTTCAAGATCAAAGTCAGCATTATTGGCCGTTATCGCCGCGTCCCAGCCGTATGGGGTGAATCCGGTTAGATTTGGCAGGATCTGAATTTCTCTGGTTGGCGCTCCCAAGAACGGTTTAGGTGCCGGTACGGCGATCGGTTCGTCTGTGCCCCACGTCAGAGTCAATTCGACAATATTGTCGGTTTCGTCCGATTCGTGAATCGTGTTGGTCGGGTCGGCAACGAGTTTTATTACGTGCTCGCCAGGGGTTATGTCGATTATCGACGATAAATCCTCCCATTCGAGGTAGGCGTATCTGCCGCCAACGATTCCGCTGTAGTGGGCGAAGTAAACGAGTACGCCGTCGAACCAAACGTTAAGAGAGAAATCGTCCGACACGGTTACCGGAGAATCGTTGTATGCAGCGAATTCGACTGTGGTTGGTCCCTTTACCGAGAGCCCACCCGATTCAGCGGCTCCTAAAAACGGTGCGATTCTTATTCCAGAGCCGTCGCCTATTAGAGAAAGGTTCGGAAGAACATCTGTAGGAGAAGGAGTCGGTTTCGGTTCTACTTCCCAAGTGAACGGTTGAGTGTAAGTGTTGTCGCCGTCACTTATTTCGGGAACGGCGTTAGTCGGGTCGATGACTAGTTTCACGTTGTGTTCACCGGGCTGGAGATCGAACAGGTCGAGAAGGCCTGATCCACCCTCAACATAGATGAAACGATTGGGTTCGATGTTGATCCCGCCCCAACGCTGGGCAATCTGATCATCGATATAGATATCAATAAAGTATTCGCCTTGAACCGTTTCGGAGCCGGCATTGGTAACGAAAAAATCGACTACCAGATCGGATTTTTTAGTAAACGGTCCACCGTTCGGGTTTCGCACTCTCACCGGCTGGCCATTGCCAAAGTACGGCTGCAAATCTGCCTTGCCGGTTTCCTTGGCGACAGGAGTTTCAAATGGTGTCGATGGTTCAGGAAACGATGTGGCAGTGGGAGTCGGTTGGCGTTCAAGTGTTTCGGATACCGTAAACGCGGTCACAACGCCGTCTGGTAGTTCGCCCAAATCGGGCATTGGCACCGGTGTTGAAGTTGGAATTAGCGTTGCTGTAGGCGTTGGCGTATTTGGAACGAGAGTGGGGGTGGGAGGAACGACTGTTGGAGCCGAAGTAGCGATCGGTTGTGATGTGGGTGATGGAAGAATCGTCGGAGTTGGCGCTGGTGGTGCGGGAACTCTTGTAGCCGTCGGTGGGACGGTAGTTGGAGACGGCTCAGGATTGGCGGAGGCAATGCTATCGACGTGTGGCGTGGCGAGTAGTTCATCGACAGTTTCACTGCTGGTGGTGCAACTAACGGTTGCGACGAGAGCCAAAGCAGTAAGTGCGATTGCAATATTTCGGATAGATTTTGCCATGTGAGACGAAGGCGTATTTTGAATATCCACGATAATTCAGAATATACAAATGTCGTCCGCACGCGATAGTTACTCATGGCTAACCTTTGGGATTTTTGTACGGCATGATCTCGTGGTCGAAATTGGCATTAAGACAACGTCTTGTTCTGAAATTCGCAAATCTGTCGTTAGAATTCACAAGATTCCCCTACCAACAACGAACATAGAGTAGTTCGGGTACTATTACGCTCCACGTACGTTGGCGACGGTGATTCGATCCGCCGAGCATTCAACTAAGTCACCTAAGAGGACAACATGAAACCAGCTGATCTGAAAGCTGCACTGAAAGCTAAGACACCCGTATTTGGATTTATGATCTCGGCCACCGCAAGCATGCGTTGGGGACGAGTGTTTGCTGGTAGCACTCTTGATTTTGTAGTTATCGACTCAGAACACGGATCGCGTGACCGACAGCTCATCGCCGACACCGTCGCGCAGATGCAGTCGCTCAGCATCACCGCTATCGTTCGAACCCCAAACACAGACGAGGTTTGGGTTGCTATGGCGCTGGACGCCGGTGCAGACGGTGTACTGGTTCCTTACTGCGAGACAGTCGATGAAGTTCGACACACTGCAATCAAGGCCAAGACTCACCCACTGAAGGGCGAGTACTACGAGCAAGTTGTGGCAACCGGTAAGTACCCGAGTGAAAAATCGGAAAAGTATCTCAATAACCGACACAAAGACCGCATCTTCATCATGGGTATCGAGAGTGAACCTGCAGCAAACCGAGTCGAGGAACTGATCGAGTGCGCTCCGATCGACGCAGTGTTTATTGGCCCTAACGACATGACTACTTCGCTGGGTATTCCTGACGAAGTCGACAACCCGATCTACCTCGACACGTTGAGTAAGATCATCAAGGCAGCGGATGATCGTGGATTGCCGACTATGATTCACCAGCAGACGATTGCAACGTCGGCTAAGGCGATCGAGTTGGGCGCACGGTTCATCATGCACTCGTCGGACGCTGGAATTCTTCTACGAGCAACTCAGGATGAGTTTGCAGAGATTCGTAAGATCGCCGGCAAGAAGCACGGCGGCGTAGCTGAAGTTGTAGCTGAAGACACTCTCGACGTCGTTTAGCACCCTCAGAATGGTTTTCTCAACCGCTCATGTTTGAAAAACGAAAAGCCCCGGTCATTACAACCGGGGCTTTTTTTGTTTTTACAGACCAAATGACAGGGTCGATCAGAATGAGAAGCCAGCGGAGTTGCGTTAGAACTTTCGTTAGCTGAGAGTGAACTTGCGGAACGATTCTGCGTAGTCGGCGTCGATTTTCTTGCCGAGTTCCGCTCGTCGGCTCTTCATCCACTTGCCAGCTTGTTCAGGATCATCAACTTGGCTCGTGTGCTGCTTGAGAGCGGCAATCGAAAGATCTACGTCTTCCTCAGTAAGCGGATTCCAAAAATTAGCGTTATCGCCAAAGCTCATCACCCAAACCTCGCGAACCTTGTGTGGCTCAAGTCCCTCATCGTAGAACAGCTCAGGGAACGTTAGATGATCACGTGCGCTCGGGAAGACGGCAGATAGAGCAGCTTCACCGGCTGCGAAATGGTCGGGATGCCCAATGTACGTCGAATTGAGCAGATCGCGTGTAGGGCTGGTCGTAATCAGGACGTCTGGCTGGTGCTTCCTGATCTGACGAGAAATATCTCGACGAACTTCTAGCGTTGGTTCTAGATATCCGTCTGGGTACCCGAGGAACTCGACCGTCTTAAGCCCGAGCGTCTTACCGGCAGTGATCTGCTCTTCAGCACGTAGCTTGGCAAGGCTTTCCGATGAAATCTCTCGATCCTCAGTACCCTTTGACCCGTCGGTGCACAGAACGTACGTAACTTCCCAGCCCATTCGAGTCCATTTTGCCACGCTACCCGAACAGCCATACTCGGCATCGTCGGGGTGGGCAGTTACCACCATTGCACGCTTGAAATCGTCGTTAGAACCGTTGCCGGTTGTCATGGAATACGTAGCCCCCGAGAAACGAAGAAGAAAAAGAGAAAAGCGATCAATGAAAATCGCACACAGTTCGGAATTTTATCATCAGATCGGCGATGTAGCCGAAGATTATTTCAAGTGTTTGGAAACGAAATTAACGACAGAACTTACCGCTAATTCTGAAGAGAAAAAAGTGCTGTCGTGATCGGTATTTGGTAGACCAGCGAACTCGAATCCGTAACGTAATGCCGATTCTTCGGCATTTGGAAAATGGGCATCCTCTTCGCCACAAAACAACAGCGTTGGTGCGTTGAGGCTATCGAGCCGACCCTCAGCGCCCTTCCACCAAAGCAAGGCTTCGTGTGATGCTGCTAGCGCGAGTGGATCGTTGCCGGGTCGATCACCATCGGGTTTTTCTACAGATTTCGCCCTACCCGATCGAAGAATTTTCGTATGGCGAATGAACCGATCGGCGTTTGCCGTAGCGGGGAGCAGATGCATGCCACCAATTGCCAGCATTGAAAGCCGCTCAGGAGTTGATGCCGCCAGCTCAAGCCCGGTTCGTCCACCCATCGAAAATCCTAGATACCCGTACGTTTCCGATTCGAGCTCGTCTGCCAAAGCGTTAACCACATCGGCACGTCGTTCAACCGTGTGGTCGTTCGGATCGTGCGTTCGGGTCGACAATCCGTGTCCAACTGCATCGAAAATCAGCAATTTGGCGTGATCTCGAAGCGCGTCCAGCCAACCGCCGCGATTCCAATCACGGCCCCAAGACCCAAATCCGTGATGAAGTATCAGCAGTGGTCCCGACCCAGAAACTTCGTAGTTAATCTCGATTGAATCGAGTTTTAGCTTAGGCATCAGGCGATTCTAAATGCTCAAACGCTCGCGGTTTGTGTCGGGCGACTGTAAAATCGTCCGGTCGTTTCCTTGAGGCAGTCGCCTCGTGGACAAATCGTAAGCCTTCAAATGGAGCGTCAGAACAATGTCAGACCCGCTCGTTTCGGTGATTATGGGCAGCACTTCAGATTTGCCTACCATGCAGCACGCAGCCGACATGCTTGAAGAGCTCGGGGTGCCTCACGAAATCAGAGTCGTTTCTGCGCACCGAACGCCCGACCTAATGTTCAAATTCGCCGAAGAAGCGAAAGATCGTGGGATCAAGGTGATAATCGCTGGCGCCGGTGGTGCCGCTCACCTTCCAGGAATGACCGCCGCGAAGACGATATTGCCGGTGATCGGTGTGCCCGGAGTTGGTCCGCACCTCGACGGTATGGACTCGCTTATGTCGATGGTTCAGATGCCCCGTGGTTACCCGGTGGGAACTGTAGCCATTGGGGAATGGGGAGCCGTAAACGCCGGCATCCTAGCCGCTCAAATAATCGGGCTCATTAATCCTGAAATTCAGGCGAATATCGAAAACCGAAGAGCGAGAATCACGGCTGAAATCGAAGCCGTTACATATGTGAAGCCTGCGGGCGAGTAATCGATGCAACGAGAATCACTATTGAACCCTGGCTCGACTATCGGAATCATCGGAGGTGGTCAGCTGGGACGAATGCTAGCTATCGCCGCTCGACAGATGGATTACAAGACCGTAGTTCTGGATCCCGACCCCAATTGCCCGACTTCGCAGGTTGCCGACGGCCAGATTGCCGAGGCATATGCGAGTAGGGACGCTTCGAGGCAACTCGCTCGTTCTACCGATGTTGTTACCTACGAATTTGAAAACGTTGATGCTGATTCAGTTTCCGCCGCAGCAGAGCTGAAACCGGTTCACCCTTCACCGTCTGTATTGCGTACTGCTCAGCACCGGTTGCATGAGAAAACCGCTCTTCTAAAGGCCGGAATTCCGGTTGCGCCGTTCCGTAACGTCGAATCTTTGAACGACTTGAAGAGTGCAGCAGACGCGCTCGGATTCCCTATGGTGCTGAAGACATCGACTCAGGGGTACGACGGTAAAGGGCAGGTGATGATCACCCGAGCCGAGGATATCGAGCACTCGTACGAGCTATTGAGCAAACGCCGTACGGAACTCATTGTCGAGCAGTTCGTTCCTTTCAAGATGGAAATTTCGACGATATGTGCGCGTACTGCCGACGGTAAAACCGCTACGTTCCCGCCTTCTGAAAACATTCACCGCAATCACATTCTTGATGTTTCTATCGTTCCGGCACGTATCGACGAAGGCGTTATCGAGAATGCTCGATTACTAGCTGCTGATATTGCTGTTCAACTCGATGTTGTTGGTCTGATTTCTGTCGAGATGTTCGTTACCAAAGAGAACGAAATTCTGGTGAACGAACTTGCTCCACGACCACATAACTCAGGCCACTACACGATGGACGGTTGCGACACTTCTCAGTTTGAACAACTGGTGAGAGTTTTAGCGGGAATGCCTATTGCTGAGCCCAAGCTCCATTCTCCGACAGTGATGGTTAACTTGCTCGGTGAAGTGTGGGAAGACACCGACGGCGATCCTGATTGGGAACGAGCCTTGGAATTGCCGGGCGTGAGTTTGCACTTGTACGGCAAGTCGGAGGCACGTGTGGGCCGCAAGATGGGTCATATCAACGTGGTTGCCGATACAGTCGAGGACGCTCTCTACATCGCCACAGAAGCACGCGACAGGGCATGGCGCCGCTCACGAGCGTAGATATTCACAGGGCATGCCCTTACGGCGAGTTTGCCCTATTCCGAGTCTGGGCGTTTGAACTGAGCGTGTGTGTCGACGTTTTCACCGACTTCAGTTAGTTCAATCTCGCCGTTGTGGACGGTGTAAATCTTGTCGGACATATCCAGAAGAGTACGGTCGTGCGTGGTTGCAACGATCGACATGTCTTCTTCCTGAACCATTTGGCTGAATAGGCCGAAAATCTCGGCAGCGTTCACAGAGTCGAGCTCACCAGTTGGTTCGTCGGCGAGGATTACGTTCGGCTTCATTGCGACTGCTCGTGCGATGGAAATTCGCTGTTGCTCACCACCAGATAGCTCGTATGGGCGATGCTTTGCACGCCGACCGAGCCCAACGATGTCGAGAACTTCGTTTGTTCGCTTTGTTCTTTCAGAAGCACCGATTCCAGCTATTCGCATTGGAAGTTCGACGTTCTCGTAAGCCGAGAGCAATGGGAGAAGGGCAAACGATTGGAATACGACACCGATGCGATGTCTTCGAAGCTGAATAAATTGCTTCTCGCTGAAATCCGCCATGTCGTTGCCTTCGAACAGCACCTGCCCCGAAGTTGGGTGATCGAGGCCTGCCAACATGTTCAGAAGCGTCGTCTTACCCGAACCTGAACGACCGACGAGTGTTATGAATTCGCCAGTGCGTACTTCGAGGTCAACTTCTCGAACGGCATGAACGGTTTCGCCAGCCAATTCGTATTCACGAGATGCTTTGATCGCGTGAATTATCGGAGACGTTGCTCCGCGTGATTCTCGGGCTGTTATTTGCTCAGTCGCCTGACTCAAGTGTCACCCTTCCATCTTTCATATCAACTCGAACTCGTCGTCCGATATTCAGTTCGTCAAGCATGTCACGAGGGATTTGCACCGACCCTGCCGAATCGATCAACAAGAATTCTTCGGTATCTGTTGCGTCTCCACCCAGTTTTCGTTCGAATGAAACTTCTCGGGTGGTTTCCGTGCTCGTCTTGCCATCTTTGATCGCCACGGCTCGACCCACACTCGTTGCGATAGCGGGATCGTGTGTAACGATAACGATAGTCGTTCCGAGCTCCTGATTGACCTTGTTAAGCAGTTCGAGAACTTCGGTTCCTGTCAGGTCGTCCAGCTCTCCAGTCGGTTCGTCAGCGAGTAATAGAGGAGGCTCGTTCGAAAGTCCAACTGCGATGGCGACACGCTGTTGCTCACCACCGGAGAGCTGCCCCGGTTTGTGATCGGCTCGATCGCCCAGGCCAACGACATCCAATAGTTCTTGGGCACGCTTCCTGCGATCAGCTCCCGGTGCACCGGATATGACCATTGGTAGCTCTACATTTTCGAGAGCTGTGAGATATGGAAACAGGTTTCGAGAGGTTTCCTGCCAGATAAATCCGACCTCGTGTCGGCGGTATTGGACAACCTCTTTGTTGGTCATCTGAAGTAGATCGAAATCACCAACTCGAATAGTTCCTGCTGATGGAGCATCGTACCCCGCAAGAATGTTCAGTAATGTCGATTTACCGCTACCTGAGGCACCCACGATGGCGATGATTTCGCCACGTGCCACTGATAGTTCGAGGCCACGCAGCGCAACGACTTCCAAGTCGGCGGCTTTGTAGATTTTGAACAGACCACTGCACTCAATATAAGTAGAGTTCGTTGTTGTCACTTAGCGTCACCTCTATTTGACGAGTTGTTGATCAACTTTCGCCCATCCTCATGATTCGATGTATCGACATTCGGTATACAGAAACTAGGATCAGGCCAATTACCACGAGAAATACTACGCCCAATAGCCCAAAAGTGATTCCAAAGCCAAACCAGTCTATTTGAACTGCCATCGGTGGCACAACTGCGGCATTTTCGCCTGAACTTGCGAGGTACGGCATGATAGTCGAACCCATTTGTGCGCCCATAAATATGCCCAAAACAACGGCAACGCCAATGACCATTACCTGTTCGAGAACCACTAAAAACAGCATCTGCTTCATTGATAGGCCGATGGTTCGTAGCAATGCGAGTTCAGCGCGGCGACCGTCGAACGAAACTTTGGCGTGAACTAGGAATCCGATAGCGCTTACGACTAGAACTGTGAAGAACGCAATTCCCAAAAGTGCTCGCCAACCGGCGGAGACCAGTGGGTCGAAAGCCACGCTTGCCAGTTCGAGGCTGCGGTCGATGGTTTTTGATCCAGGGCGGATTCTTAGACTGGAAAGCTTCTGTTTGATACCGGGGACAGCTCTATCGCCAGCCACTACCGATTCCAATATGCCTTCTTCGGCTAGCAGTAACTCTGATCCTTGGACAGTTGATATCCAGAATTCAGTCGGTTGAATGTTTCCAACCGTTCGAGTGATATTCAAGCGTTCATGAACAGCCTCGTAATCTGTCAGAAGGAACGGCTCTTCATCGAGCGAGAGAGTCGGGAAGTAATCGACGACATCTCTAATGGATATGTTTACCGGAACACCATCGAGGGATATCTGGAAAATCTCGCCATCTTCCCCACCGAACTGTTCGATGAACGAGGTGCTGGCAACGGCCGGTACAACTTCAAGTTCCGATCCGTGAGCGAGTCCTCTGTACTCGTTTGGCCCTGCGGACGTCCAACGCAGACGAACGACGCTTTCAACTGGAGTTCCATCTGATTTGGATGCGGGGACTAAGCTGTCGCCGAGTGCCTCGCGGGTCGGTGCCATCGTTCGCCAGTTGTTCACAGAATCAAACGTTTCGATGATGATTAGCTCTGTGCCTGTGGCGTTAAGAACCGCAATATCGTCGATGTCTAGAGCCGCTGGGCCTAGGCCGTTTTCGTAGTTGACCACACCGATTGAGTGCAAGCGAATAGGCGCTCTTGGGAGTAAGCCTGGAACACCACGGAATGGCGCAGCTTGGATGCTCGATCCAATTCGACACCACTCAGGCGGTTCGCCATCGACAGGTATCGGGCAGTTGAATCGAAGCTGATCGGATGCAAGCGGAACCATTGAGCCAAGAGGAATAGAGAAGAACTGACCGTTTGCATCCGACAATCGAGCGACCATGAATGTTGAGGGTTGCCGTACGAGCGGCAAAATGTTGGCTGTGAGCCATTTGCCTTCCGTCGGAAGCTCAATTCCTGCAGCGCCGCCAACATCGAGAACTGCAACTTTCGAATCGAACGGAGTTAGCCCGAAGTCGTCTCTAAACCAACCGACATCTTCGATCGTTTCCAGATCAACGCCAATGAGTTGGAATCCTTCAACGGTGATACCCGCGTTGATGTTTGCTGTTTCTCGGTAGATCGGAGAAACAGCTTCGACGTCTTCAAGTGCACTAAGCTCATCGACAATGGAGAACGAAATACCGCCTGAACGAACGTTTACGGAAGTGACTTTTACATCGGCACCGGTTCGGTAGTACGCCTGGTCTATCGCACTTTGTTCGAGAGTAGCTCCGAAGCTAGCGGCGAACACACCGAGGGCTGCCGTGAGGATCAATAACAGTGAGAGTCGAGAGTGATGGGCGGGATTTCGCGCCATTTGCCAGATTCCCAAAATCAGAGCAGGGGGAGTGATGCTCGACATCGGACGACGAGAAAGCACTTTGCCCAACAGATCCATTCCAACTGGGAAGACCCGAAGAAGAACAAGACCTGCCGCTACGAGAAATATCGCTGGAACACCGAGTATGAGTTGGTTGACCGTAGTTTCGCCAAATATGCTCACTGCGACGAACGATCCCTGTTTCGTGAGTTGCCAAAAGAGGAACATCACCAATCCCAGAAACCCTAGGTCCAAGTAGTAACGCTGCACCACAGCAAGTCGGGCAGGTCGAGCGCGAGTGACTCTGCTCGCCATAAGTCCTAGTCGTGTTGCTCTAAGGGCTGGTATGAACAATGCCAGTAGGCCTAGTAAGCCGCCAAAGAACGCCATCCGGAATGCTCCGAACGTCAATCGAACTGGGAGGGCATCTCCGCTGTTCAGGTCGCCATAGATCGGAAGTATTCCGATAAGTCCAACACCCAGTACAGCAAGGAACGGTCCTGAAATAGCTGCGATCATCGCCAAAAAGCCAGCTTCAATAATGAACACGGCAAGAATCTGTCGAGAAGTTGCCCCGCGTGTGCGCAGTAGCCCGACTTCGCTTCGCTGGGCATCGACGAGTAGTGATGCGAGAGTCACGACGTAGTAGAGCACAACGAGGACGATAAGGATGAGAACGATAAACATTGGCAACCTGTTGAAGAACAGATCGGTCTCAAACGCGCTCAGTACTTGAGGTAAATCAGATCTGAGAAGGAATCCATCGACGATTGCCTTGAGCTCGCGTTCGGTGGCATCGATAGTATTCCGTATAGATTCAGTTTCTGAAGCTGCGATTCGTTCAGGATCTACGTCTAACCACCAAGCGTAGTCGGTACCCATATTTTGGAAGTAGGGACCGAGGCCATCGAGAATGGTCGCTTCGGGAACAACGAATCGTGCAAATTGAAGGGTGTCAGTTCGAGAGCCGAATGCCTCGTTCTGAATTCTCCAGTGATCCATATCGGGATCGTTTCGTTCAAAAAGGCCCGTTACGAGAATGTTGACCTGATTGTGGACATCCTCCCAGTGAGGTCGCACTGGATAGATGTCGCCAACCTTGATGTCCATAGCTTTGGCTGATGCGACATCGAGTGCGCCTTCGATTTGAAGCGAATCATCGGCAGCCACAGTAGTGGCTGGAAGCGACATTCGTCCTTCGACAATGTTGAGCCGCTCGTCTGCCTCAGGAACCGTCATCATCGTAACGCGGCGGCAGTCACACTCGATCAGTTCTTCGCTATCGTCGAAGCCTATGTTTGATCTACACGGACAATCGGCGGGTCGAACCATTGCCGGGGGCAGATCTACGAAGAACGTCCACGTTTTTAGTGCAAATTCGCGTTGGTCGAGGAACGGTTCGAACCGCTTGACGATAGTGCCGTTCATCGCATCGACGATTGTCGAATGGGTTTCTCGATTGGTCGGAACCTGGCCAGCTTCAACAAGAACGTCTATATCGGATTGTTCATGAGTTGAAAGTGCGCGTTGTAGAGCAACATCACGCAACGCATCGAAGAAAATTACCGAACTCGCCATGATCGTGGACGCGAGTACAACACCCACTACGACTGCAGATAGCAGACGCCAGTGGGCAAGCGTTCGCTTGACGATAAGTTGAAACGAGTTACCGATCATGTTGAGGTTGCCGAGAATCCTTCTCGAGCCATCTGCGCAATTTCTATCTCACGGAAAGACCGAACTGAATTGATCACTCCGGCTAGGACAATTACAAATATCGCCGCAATTGTAACCATGGGAAGTATCCAATTGGTCTGCAATATAAATGGAGGTAGCAGTTGATCGCCGTTCCCGGTGTGAGCCATTGATCCGACCATTAGAGAGCTGGTGGCGAAACCAGTTCCGATTCCGACCAACGTCCCTGTGATAATCGCCGGAAGCAGTTCGGATATTGTGCTCAACCAGTGATCACGGGTACTTGCTCCTAAGGCGAGCATTAAGGCTGAATCGCCCTTTGTTCTGAGCGAGTATGCTGCGAGGAATACGGCGTATGCCATGAGCACGATGAGCCCCGCGACGATTGTGGCAATAATGCTCATTCCTCGCCATCCTGCAACTGCAATTGGGTCGACGAACGTACTGTCGATCTGCTCTGCTCGTGAGTCGATTCTGGCAAGTCGGAATACGTCACGTACTTCTTCAGCGATTTCGCTGGTCGAAAGATCAGTTTCATTCAAACTTGCGAACAGTTCGTTGGGTGTTACGTTTCGACGACCTCGAAGCTCTACAAAGTCGATTATTGCGTCGATATCGACAACCGCGAACGGTGCGCTCTCAGGATTAAGAGTTGGGAAGTATTTGATCGTTTCTATAACCTCGACCGGTACTAATCCCCCTTGAATATCGATCATGAAAGGGCGTCTGAAACCGACCCCGGTTTGATCCATGAATAGTTCGCTAGCGATCATGGGAATCGGCCGGTCGACAGCTCTACGATAGATACCTCTAATGCCCTGATTCGACCCTCTACCGAGTGAAATATTTCCTATTCCTGTGCCGGCATCACCTTCGATTTCTCCTGAGATACCTTCTGGTTCGGGAGTAATCGTGAATCCGGCATCCTCACCTTCAGCAGACGGAAGACCAGTCCAAAGTTCTGGTACGTCGAAGTCGATTACGAGATGTTGCTGCCCCGATGACGTAGTTGCAGAAAGATCGTCGATTAGCACGTTCGTAGGTGGCGCACTGTCGGGGCCTACTTTGAGAAAGGTTTGAATCGACGTTATTTCGACTGGTTGCGGGTAGTTCGATATTCGAGCGGAAGTTTTGAACCATCCTTCCTCAAACGTGCCCATGTTGATGGTGTGCGTTTCACGAATTCCGTCTCGGAGTACTATCCAAAGCTCGTGATTTGGAGTGACCGGATCGCTCTTCGCCCAGATGGATATCTCGGCGGTGTCGGCTGGGAGAAAAATAGGCTCGGGCACTACTCGAACAGCCAAACGATCGACCAATTGATGAATCCCAACGTCGGAATCAGAGAAGTCATCTCGGAACCATGCCACTCGCTGGAAGTCGATCGGGTCGATAGCGAAAAGAGTAAATAGTGAACCGGTCGAGGTCGTGCCTACGGTTGATTTACTTCTAAGTGCAGGCGTTGCAACATCGATGGCAGCGAGATCACGAACTTCTATTAATTGATCTCGACCCACCTGGCCTGTCGATCCGGTGGTCATTACATGGATGTCGGCACCGGTGTCGTATAAAACTTGCTCGTTGGTAGAGCGTTCGAGAGTGGAAACGACTGATCCAGCGATTATTCCTGTGCTGATAGACAGTGCGAATGCCAGCATTGGCCAGCCATGAAAGAACGGACGCCTCGCCACGCTGGCGAGTCCTAGGCCGATGGCTGTCGAGTTGGATCTCAGCCCGATGCCCGCGAATAGTTTTGTGACGATTGGGAATAGTCTGAGTGCCACGAGAGAACTTGCGACCACGATTAGAGCTGGAGCAGCGAGCAGGCTTAGATCGGGAACCAATTCGCCTTCTCGCTGTGAAGTTACAACGCTAGATCGGCTGCTCACCTCCCACCAGACGATTCCGCTGAGTGCGACCAAAAGTGCATCGATGTAGAAGCGCTGAAACCATGGAGCGTCGACAGGGCGAGCGTCGCTTGATCGACTCGCTGCCATAGTTGATCGATCCCAAAACGAGGAGGCAGCCGTGACTACGACTACTGTGCCAATTGCTGCTCCGAACGACCACAACCATGCCGATGGCGATAGCTCGACAGGCATGCCGCTTCCGCCAGTGACTGCGTTATAAGTCGGAAGGTAGCCAACCAGTCGGATGAGCAATAAAGAAATAAACGGAGCGATCAAAGCGGCAGGAACCGCGGCGATTGCGGCTTCGAGAACGTGAATACCGAGCTGTTGCTTCAAACTGAATCCACGACTTCTCAACATCATGTAGCCCGACACTCGACGGCGCCCCAACAACCCGGCTGCCATCGTTAGATAAAAAGCGACACATGCCAGTAGGAGTAACGCCATCAAAAGTAGCGGTATGCTGCCGAAAAGAGCACGTCTCTTCATCGTTTCGAGCCGAGAAATCAACTTGGTGATGATGAAAGGTCGTGCAATCGATTCATCGAGCTGAAGTTGGAGGTTATCGAAGCTCGATTGCAGATCATCGACGGACTGTTCGGCGAGTAGCGATTGGTCGGTGTAGAGGAACCAGTCATAGTTTGCTGGCAAGCCTGCGTTCGCTTTTGCTACAACCGTGAACATCGAATTGCTTGTCGGAAGCATGATGAGCGGCTGCTCGCGTCCTTCTATGGCGGGAGCCAAATATGCCTCGCCTAGTTCGAGCCAGAACACTTCTTCGGAGTCAGTCTGTTCGAACGTTCCGGTTATCACCGCCCTCACGAGACCTGCGCCCGTATCGACCGGCTGCGAGTTAATCACATCTCCAATCGATAACTGGAGAATCCTTGCTCGATCGGCGAACACAGCGACTTCGATAGTAGGTTCGCCATCGATAACCGATACGGCATCGGTCGGTGCCACGCCTTCGATATAGGTCACATGGTCATCGAGGTGCTCGATGAACTGAAATGCACTCTGTGAGGCGAGACCGTCTTTCCGCATTGGTTGGCCGAGCCAGCCCCACCAATGTAAGCGGGTTTTTGTAAGCCTTGTCGACGACTGAACGAGTTCGCCAAGATTCTCGTCGACCGCTGAAAATACTGCAGCATCGGCAAGCTGGTGATCTTCTGCGGTAAGAGGGATCCACGAACTATTGATGTGGACGTTTGTGTTCATGTCGCCAATATCTTCAACCGCTGCACGCATTGAGATAATTTCTAGCGACCGACCGTACTGCGGAATGCCCGATGCGGTTGCCGAAGCGAATAGTGCGCCGAGCATTAGTCCGACGATCATCCATGGATCGGAGTTGGCACGTGCTCTTATTAGTCTTATCAGGCTCAGATTTGTTCTCGAATTATTCCGGTTCGGCGTTGTTATTGCGAGATATTACAAATCGGTGAGTGAAGTAATTCGATTCACTCATGCAGGTGAACCGATTTTTCACTGACGATTGGTGTTATCGCTTGATACGCTGGCAAAACGGAATGTGGTCTACTCGACCCGGACAATACCATTACCTTGACTCTTATGCGTCTTCCAAAACTATTGAATATTGCTCTGCTGGCGATCGCGCTTGCGGTTGTTGTATCTGCTTGTTCGGGTTCAACTGACAACGATATTTCTTCAGATCAAACCGGCGCCACGGCGGTTTCCGAAGGTACAGAATCTGCACCTGATCCAACTCCAGTCTTCACACCGACGCCGGTTTCGAGAGAACCGGAACAACCGCCGCTATCGACACCCGAATTGGTCGAAATACTTACACCGTCTGTAGTTCAAATCGCTGTTATTTTAGAACGTGGTCAAGGTGTTGGCACTGGCGTTATTCTCGATGAAGAAGGTCTAATTCTCACGAACTGGCATGTAGTCGAAGGCGCTATTGCAATCACCGTCGGTTTCGAAGACGGAACAGTGGCTGAAGGTGAGCTGTTTAGGCGCGACCCACAGCTCGATCTGGCAATAATCAAGGTCACAGGCGAAACCGGACTCAAGCCTGCGATATTTGGTGATTCGAATGCCCTTCGAATCGGTGAAGACGTAGTTGCTATCGGGCATGCACTGGGTCTACGTGGTGGCCCGACAGTTAGTAAAGGTGTTGTGAGTGCTCTCGATCGAACTATCGTTGGTGATGCTGGTGGTGACCTCACAGGCCTCGTTCAAACCGACGCGGCGATCAATGAAGGCAACTCGGGCGGCCCGCTCGTAAATATGTTTGGCGAAGTCGTTGGTATCAACACTGCAAAAATCAACATTGGCGACCGGATCGGATTTGCGATCAATATCAATGCTGCAAAGACTGCCGCCTACAGCCTGATCGCTCAGGGACCGGTGCCGCCTCCCGGTTTTCTGGGAGTTGGGGGCGTTGATGTCACCAGAGCTCTCGCTCGTGCGCTGAGATTGCCGGTTGGCGAAGGATTCGGCGTGACTGTAATCGAACCGGGGTCGCCGGCCGATGAGGCGGGAATTGAACTCGACGACATCATCGTTCAACTCGATACAACGGAGATTACTCGCGGGCAGGATCTGACAGATTTCCTCCGAGAGCACCCGACGGGCAGCAAAATTAGTATCACCGTTGTTCGCGACGCCCAGTTCTTGGTTTCGCTAGAGGCAACATTGGTCGAACGACCTGAACGCTAGTCGCTGTTCTTGATCGGGAACTTGCCCTTCGACCACACATTTGCGTAGTGGTTCATGCAGAATGTGCTGAAATCTTCATTTTCGAAGTGCGGAGGACTATTGAATGACCGACCAGGCTGGTTCTGAACTAGAAGGCAAAGTTGCGATCGTTACTGGTGCTGGGCGTATGCGCGGTATCGGCAGAGGCACGGCCACTGTTCTCGCCCGGATGGGTGCACATGTTGTAGTTACTGGAACGGGTCGAGATCCTGCTTCGTATCCAAAGGATGAAAAAGACGCTGACTGGCGCGATATTCATTCAACCGCCGAGCAAATCGAGGCGTTTGGCGTGCGTGCACTGCCACTCGTCTCGAACATTGCCGATCAAGAAGATGTTCAGAAAATGATCGACGCTACTGTTGCTGAATTTGGTCGACTCGACATCATCGTCAACAACGCTGCTGCTCCGTACGGGAATGATCGCGTTTCAGTGATGGATATGCAGACCGACGTTTTCAAATCGATTGTCGATGTAAAGCTGATGGGAACGTTCTACGCCTGCAAAGCGGCGGCATCCCAGATGGTCAAACAGGGCGAAGGCGGTCGCATCGTGAATTTGTCATCGACGATGGGCAAGAGCGGTCGCCCGAATACCAGCGCTTACAATGCTGCCAACTTTGCCGTCGATGGCTTTACTCAGGCATTGGCGAAGGA
The DNA here is from genome assembly GCA_018649665.1 of Chloroflexota bacterium. Taxonomy (GTDB): domain Bacteria; phylum Chloroflexota; class Dehalococcoidia; order Lucifugimonadales; family Lucifugimonadaceae; genus Lucifugimonas. The sequence continues at coordinate 49,997 of JABIHL010000124.1, forward strand.
AATCGGTTTGCACGACATCACGGTGAACAGCGTTTGCCCCGGTCTTATCGAAACAGCCAGACTTGATCCTATGGGCCGCACTGATCGCTGGGACGCTCGGCTCGCTGAAATTCCGATGAAGCGTGCGGGTACCGACGAAGAAGTTGGCGAGTTAATTGGGTTCTTGTGCAGCACAAGGGCGGCGTACATCACGGGTCAGTCGATCAACGTAAATGGCGGCGTGATTACCGAACGCTAGCTAAATATCGAGACCTTCGTACTCGGCAATTTCGACGAAGTCTTCCGCTTCGTCATCCCACGCAAACTGACGAGCCTCTACGACGCGATCACCATCGATACCGATAACGATTTGGTGAACAGGGTACGCGGGGCCATCACCCCAAGGATCGGACGCATTTGCCTTGTCGGTTTCAGAAAAATAGGCGCGTCCGTTTGGGTGCGAGTGGTAGATGATTCGGGGTCGAACATCATCGTCGAGAGTCCTGTTTAGGGCGAGCAGATCGCCATCTGAAATAACGAACGCTGTTTGAGCTGATCGGTCTTTCGCAGTGGGGTGCGTTTCTGGCTCGTAGGCGTTGATAGCAGATCGAACACCGGGTGCATCATTCGAGTCTTTGTTGCCAGTTAGCCATCCACAGCACTCGTTCGGGAACGACTCACGGGCGAGTTTGAATATCTCCTCAAGCGAGGCGCGTGGGACGTTGATTGGCTCGGGCGTTGACAATGGGTGTTCCTGAGTGGGGTGTTGTTCTTAGAGGCGTGTTCGCTACGTAAGTTTGATTCGATAAGACTATATGCGATGCGGTTCGCACGGTGCGACATCGTTTTATGGGATTTTTGTAATGACAGGTAAACGTTGGGTGCTAAAGAAGATTTATCGACACGTGACCGTGTAAATTACTTGCGTGTTTAGATCGCACCCTGACACGGCGTTTAGCGTTCGGTTCTGGGGTGTGGCACGATTTGATTGCTCAAAACCATCAGCAACGCTGAACAAGCCAGAATTTGTAGATGCCCGGACTTCCTAAAAGCTGGATAGATCGAAGACGACGCAAGCTGCGTAGGGTTCAACGCGACGCTTTAGCTCGTATAGGTTTGTCCACTGCGGGCGCACCTGCGGTTGGCGCAACGACGATGTGTATTGCCTATATGTGTCCGTGGGCTCACTCTTGCAGCGCAGCGACGCCTCGCCCTGCTTTGGTGGGTGAACGAGATTGCCTAAGGAAATTCCCTGAAGACCATCGACCTGATTCGGGATTGTCAGACGCCGCACTGGATAATCTGGCGAAACAGCGAGAAGACGGTATTCGACTCGAAAGCGTGACTGTTGGTGTTTTGGACGAATTCAGGCCAACCGGACCAACGCCTTCGATGAATCAAAAACGACCCGCACGTCCGATTTACGACGCGGGCGTCAAGGGCAAGCCGTTTCTGCCTACGTTCGATCAAGTCAGCCACGTTAGGCGTGATTCTTAGGCGTCTAGTTCGGCGATCTCGCCTGAACTTAGTCCAAGGTCTGTAAGAATTTCACCTGTGTGCTCGCCAAGCGCCGGAGATGACTTCAGTTCTGGCATGCCGCCACCAAACGTGAGAATTGGGCCTGATGTTCGGATTTTGTGGCCTGTGTGATGATCGACCTCGATTACGTAGTCGTTCGCGAGTACCTGCTCATCGTCGACCATCTCTTCGATGAATCGAAGCGGCTCACATGGAATATCGTGTGAACGAAGCTCTTTGAACCAGTGATCGGTCGATTTACTGGCGAATGTATCTTCGAATTTAGAGACAAGCTCGTGTCCGATCCGAGTAGCCTCTGGCGTAGTGTCGTCGTAGCTTGGATCGGTCACCCGGGGGTCTTTGAGACCGAACACATCGAGCAATCTAGCGCGGGCGTGAACAGCGAGCGTGCCAAGTGCGAGTCCGCCATCGAGCGTTTTGTACGCCCGGTAGTAGCATCGGTAGATCAGCGGTCGAACTGCTATCTGGTAGCTATCTTGAATTTCCTCGTAACTGGCGCCTTGTTCGATTAGCCCGGGGCGAGTTTGTTCGAACCACGTTTTTGCCGGTGCTGGAATGCCTTCGACATCGGCAATCCGTAGGCTCTGCATGGCAATAGCGTTCGCCAGCAGGCTCGTAGATACAAGCTGCCCTTTGCCGGTTTTTCCTCGGCCAATGATGCCCGCGAGTATTCCGTTCGCCGCTGCGTAGCCGGTTGAGAAATCGATGTACGAGGAAGACCAAACGACTTCTGGTTGTCCGTTTTTGGTTATTTTGCCTTCGCTCGCAACCGCTCCGGTATAGCCCTGAACGATCAAATCAAAGCCAGGCATGTCTGCCATGTGCCCTTTCGAGCCGTATGCGGTGATATCTACGTAGACAAGTTGAGGGTTGATCTTCGAAACGGATGCGTAATCGATACCGAGTTTGACGGCGGTATCGAGTCGATTATTGGAAATGATGCCGTCTGCTGATTCGATCAGCTTCCGGAGGGCGGCTTGAGCAGATTTCAGTTTTAGATCAAGGCAAATGCTTCGTACGCCTCGGTTTAGCGGAACGAACACTCGGCTTTCGTTCTGGGCAAAAGAACTGGCATGTCGCCACGGATCACCGTTTGGTGGCTCGATTTTGATCACATCGGCACCCATGTCGGAAAGTAGTTGTCCGCCCCACGGGCCGGCAACAAAACTGCCGAACTCGAGAACTCTTATGCCCTCTAGAGGACCTGCCATCGACATACGATTTCCTGTCTGCTGTGTTCCGTGTCCGCGCTCGCAGCTCATATGAACACATGCGGCAGATGTTATCGCCGTTCACGCCGCAATGTTGGATGAATATGTCCGAAAATCAAAAACGCCCGGCGTTGTGACACGTCGAGCGTTATTTATCGGTCTTCCCGTAGTGGTCAGCCTGTCTTGGGAGGAATAACAAGAACTGGACGGCGGGCGGATCGAATTACCTTGTCGGCGACGCTACCTACGACCCATCGTTTTAGGCCACCGGATCCGTGAGACCCCATAACCACGATGCTGTTTTCGGTTTCAGACGCTTCGTCAACAATCTGTTGAGACGGGCTGCCTGTTCTGATACTTGCGCTCGCATTCAGACCGGCGGCTTTCGCCTCTTGGACAAATTTATTTAGGTATTCAGAAACTTCGACTTTTTGAGCGTCGATACCGAAGTCGCCGGCGTAATCTCCGCCGCCGTATTCGATTCCGGCAATACCTACGCCGAAGAATGGGAGCCGTAGTACCTCGGCGAAGACAATCTCGGCGTTCGATGCTTTTGCTATCTCGACGGCAGGTTCGATCGCTGTTTCTGATAGAGATGACCCATCGAGCGGAACGATCACGCGGTGTGGTCCCCCGCTGGCGTTTTCAAAGTCGTTTAGTTCGCCAGGATAGAGCGTGAAAATTGGAATGGACGTTGAGTGGAGGACTCGATCAGTAACGCTGCCCAGAACACCTCTTGCCAGTGCTGATTCTCGCTGGGTTGCCATCGCTATTACGTCGACATTTAGATTGTGAGCTTCTGAGACGATAACTTCCGCGGGTGATCCGGCTCCAACACTAATGCTGGTAGAAACACCCTCTAGATGAATCCGGTCAGCCTCAGCCTGTAGGTCATTTGTTGCCTGAGTGAGGGCATCATCGATCACATCGGCAGGGGTGCGTATGACCTGAGTCGACCCGTCTTCGGAATTTTGATTCAGATCTCTAGTTGTCGCTTTGAGAATCTCAATTTCTTCCGGGTCTATCACCGAAAGCAGAATTATTTCTGCCTTCAGAGCGCCCGCCAACCCTGTAGCCCAGCCCACGATCTTACGAGAATGTTCTGAGCCATCGAGAGGAACAAGTATTTTCTTGAACATTAATAATTACCGCCCCGAATTGGTCAGGGGTTCTCCCATTGATAGCGTCCACGAAACAACAGTAGACGGAACTGTGTGAACTACATGTGAGCACTTTTGGTCGATATCGGTTCATCGGATGATGAAAAAGTGAGGCTATACGACACTCAAACTACGATACACAGCAAAAAGATTGCTCTTTAAGGACACTCATGACACTTTGCTGGTTCTCAAAGAGAGTGTGCGAAGAGCGCGGATTGGCCGGACACACCACCCATGCATCCGGCCCAGTGGAAGAAGAGTCTTGCGATTACAGAGAATGCAAAACCTTCGAAGATTCCAGTCCTTGTGCTTCCCAGCGATCTTTCCGAGAAAAAATCGCTGAACTGGGACGGATGATGTTCGGTCGTTTTTGTTTGGTTACTTGAGCAAATACAGCGTTGGGTAGATGAATACCCATGCTACATCGACGAAGTGCCACCACTTGACCGCACCTTCCACTGCAAACTGATTGTCGCCGATTTCGGTGGTATTCCGAATCCGGAAGAACACGAACCCGAGCGTTAAAACACCAGTTAGAACATGGGTGACATGCACACCAGTAAGTGTGAAAAGTACTGTGCCAAATGCAGTAGATGGCGGGAAGTGCTTGAAGGCTTCATGCCATTCGTAGCCGACTCCAAACACGAAAAGGATTCCCATACCTATCGTTGCGAGCAGCATGCGTTTCGCACCGGCGATATCGCCATGTTCAAACGCCGCTTCGGCTTTGAATGCTGAAAGACTACTTAGCAGCAACAGAATGGTGAGACCCAAACCAAGAACTTGGTCGACGTGTTCGGGCGTGCTTGTGCCAACGACGAAGAACCTCGATGACAACAATGCAATGAAGAACGAAGCATCGGAAACGAGAAACAGCCACAAACCAAGCCGATTGATATCGAGTGAACTGAACCGATGATTTACGTACTGAGGTACATGTTGAGACACAGGTTTAGTCCTCTTCCCCGTCTGCTTCAGGGTCGTCACTTATGATTCCGTCCCATAATTCCGATATGTGGCCCCACAGCTGACCAAAGTGCATGAAGTACTGAATGATCAGCCACGCTTTCACTAACGCTGTGACCAATAGGAGCGCGAATAGGAGCGTTTTATCGTCGATAGCGATCGCTACAAGGAATTCAGCAATGGTCATCACGGCAAGTGCGCCGATCACGATCCACCCTGTTTTTAGTGTTTCTTGAAGTGTTTTATGCATCTGATTAGTCACCCTCAGCCGGTGCTACGTGATGGCCTGGTCCCGACGGTGATCGCTTGCCGAACACCGCGTGAACAACATCGTCATCACCATAGCCGTATGGATCGCCAGTCACGATTGGGAACTCGTCAAAGTTTTCCAACGGTGGAGGCGAAGTTGTTTGCCATTCGAGCGTCTTTGCGTCCCAAGGATTATCGGGAGCTTTTGGCCCACGAATCCATGAGTTGAGCATGTTGTAAATCCAAGGCAGGAACGAAAGCGCAAGTCCGAACGCCGCGATAGACGTTACGAGGTTCATAAACTCGAATTCAGGCGGATACTCGGCAACACGTCGGTTCATTCCGACAGTTCCCGGTATGAACATTGCCAAGAACGTGATGTTGTACATGATGAACATCAGACCGAAGTGAATTCGGCCCAATTTTTCGCTGTACATGCGCCCAGTGATTTTGGGATACCAGTAGTAACCGGCAGCGAATGCGCCGAATATCTCTCCACCCATGATTGTGTAGTGGAAGTGGGCAACTACGAAGTACGTGTCCTGAAGCGCTATGTCGGTAGCAACGTCTGCCAGGAAAATTCCTGTCAGACCTCCTATGGAGAAGTTGAAGACCATCCCTAATGCGAACATCAATGGCACTTTGAGCCGTAACTTGCTTCTCCACAATGTTCCTAACGCCGATAGGAAGACGATTCCAGTTGGGATCGAAATCAATTCGGTAAGGATCATGAACGGTCCGTGCAGGCTTTCGCCCATGCCACTCGTAAACAAGTGGTGTGCCCAAACCAAGAAGCTCAACGTCACGATTAGCGCAAACGCCCAAACAACCCATCGATAAGCGAATATCGGTTTTCTCGCAAAATGGCTAATGACTTCTAGCTCAGCACCGAACGCAGGCAGAATCATGATGTAAACCGCCGGGTGCGAGTAGAACCAGAAAACGTGCTCGTACAGCAGTGCATTTCCACCGGGAGGCGAGAAGAACACCATGTTGAAGATGCGTTCGAAGATAATCATCAGCAGGCCGTAGGCGATCCACTGAGTGGCAGTCAACGCGATTACTGAAGCTGCCAGTACGGACCACGCGAAGATCGGAAGTCGACCCCACGTCATGCCGGGTGCTCTTTGGGTGATGATCGTTGCTATGAGGTTCATTCCACCAAGAATCGAAGAGATTCCGAATGTTAAGAACGCCAATTCAAATAACAAACCACCCATTGGGGTCTGCGTTGCAAGTGGTGGGTATGCAGTCCAGCCGGTGTCGAAACCACCGAATAACGGCGATAGAAGTAGTAGAACTACAACTGGTGGTACAACCCAAAAACTAAGAGCATTGATTCGGGGGAATGCAACGTCTTCAGCACCTATGATGAGCGGTAGAACGTAGTTCGAAAATCCACCCATCATTATGGCTACTGCAACTGCGACCATCATGATGCCGTGAAGGCTCATCGTGGTGTTGTAGCCGTTCTTCGTAAGGATGTTCTGACCAGCGTCGGCGAGCTCTGTCCTGATGAGCATGGCGAGTACGCCAGCAAGTAGGAATACAACTGCAAGTGCGACGATGTACTGGATACCGATTACTTTGTGATCAGTATTAAATCTAAAGTAGCGACTCCAATTTCCTGTTGGATCGCTGTCGGTAGGTTTGCCGAACCAACCACGCCCCCATGACTTCCACATACCAACGCCCATGAGCCAGCCAATAACGGCGAATACGTACCCGAGCACGACCATCGGCTCTGTAGCTGGTTCACCGGTCATGCTTGTGATGCCGAGCGAAATGCCCCCACCAATAGCAAAACCAATTGCGGCGTATATAACGCCTCTAAGTAACGGTCCTAGCGGCATAAGAGATGCCATTTATAAGTCCCCTTGAACTTTTTGACTGTTAAGCCGCTTCATCTGCAATCCACTGTTCGAATTCCGCAGGTTCAACCACCTCGATGCGTGTGAACATCAGAGAATGATCCATTCCACAGAGTTCAGCACACTGAACTCTGAAATTGACATCGTCGTTGAAATGACCGATTTCAGTGGTGCTGACGTCCATAGACGTAGTCAGACCGGGAACCGCGTCGATCTTCATTCGGAATGCTGGAATCCAGAAGGAGTGAACGACATCCTGATCTTCAGCTGTGATGATGAATCGAATTAGTGAATCGTTTGGAAGAACGAGCATGTCGTCCTTCGAGAACAGGGAAACGTCTCGCCCTTCGTATTCGTAGATCCACTGCCACCGACGACCAGTAACGTTCACAGTTAAGTCAGGTTCTTGATCGTTTGTGTGTCGCAGTTCGATAAGACCGGTGTAGCCGGGGTGAACGATTACGACAAGACAGAGAATCGTGGTCCACGCCAACCAGAATCCGACCCATTTTTTGTGAGTGCGGACAGGCGCAGCGTCTTCAAGATCGCCATCCTTGGCGCGGAACTTGAACACGACGTACCCGAGCAGCGTGACTACCAATGTGAAGATTGGAATTGCCAACACCATGAGAAGGATGAAGGCTTCATCGATGAATTCGCCCTGCTTCGAGGCAGCATCACCGAATATGTCCATCTGAAGGAAGAAAAGTTCACTAATTATCGTTAGCAACACCCATATGGCTGCTGCCGTCACTGTATCTCTGTTCAGAACAATCTCCCTTTAGTGTTTGCACCAGAACGTGTGTCGAAACGATGCTTCGTTAAAACGCACGAGACCGAGATTAGCCAGCACGAGAATCCACATATAGGTGCATTCGCACTAGCCGTGTTTGATAGATGGAAATTTGGAATTAGATGAGCCCTGCCCGAGTTCCCAGTGCAACCGCTTCAAGACGAGATCGACAACCGAGCTTGGTGAGCAATCTGCTGATGTGGTTACGGGCAGTGAGCGGACGAATTTCTAGAATGTCGGCGATATCGTTTGTGTTCTTTCCTGCTGCCAATAACTTCAACACTTGATCTTCACGGGTAGTGAGTGAAGGAAGGCGATAGGACGACCTGTGAGAGGAATGTGTCGTTTTGTTCGATAGGGTCGCCGTGCCACCACCAGAAGCAGAGCCGGTTGTAACCTGCTCGACCCGCCGGCGGTCGGTGACATCTCGAAACAAGTGAATGATCTCGCGTGGGCCATCGCCAGCCGGGCGTAAAACAATGCTCATATTGATTGTCTTGATATCGCCGTTGGTCGTTTTGCACTCAAGATCGAAATCCTTGGTGGTTCGACCCTTTCCCGAGTTCGACATAATCGTGCAGCCGCGGTTGCACTCCACTCGCCCAGCATTCCCCCCAGCGCACAGTACGTCGTAGCATTTTTTACCGACTACTTGCTCACTTTTGTTTCCGAAAATCTTCTCGGCAGCAGCGTTCCACAGTTTTATCTTGTGGTCTGGACCTACAGTGAACATGCCATCGGAAGTGCGTAACTCCGTCGTTATCGAACTCGACGATTCTGTTGGCTTTACAGGCATATCGATCTCTCCTCATTCGAAGAGGGGGTAGAGACAAGTAGAATTGATCTTGCGCCCTCTCAGTTAGTCGACAACCTGAATTGCCGCACGCTTAACCGAGCATATGTCGGTATTGGTGAAAGCCATGTGAGGGATTCGCGAAATTGGTGCAAAAACACCATCACGGAATTATCATTCCGATTTGTTCATCATCTGGTGAATTTTCACCTATGGTGGGGTGTTGATCGCAGATACTTTTTCTCGGTGCGTCTTTTTTAGTCGGTTATTTTCAGTCGATCTGAGGCCTAATTCGTGTTCAAACGTTCAAAATTGATTGTTCTCTCAGCACTCGCTATTTTCACGCTGCTGGCGCTTGTTGCGTGTGTGGAAGCAACTGAAAATCCGTTCGGGACGACCACTCCGGTGCCAACAACCGATTCTTCAGCGCCTGACACGAGCGAACCTGTAGCCTCCGGCCCTGATATCGCCAACGGAGAAAGCAAGTTCAAAGGACTTGGGTGTAGCGGTTGCCACAGAACCGACTCGGGTAAGTTGGTGGGGCCTGGTCTTGCCGGAATCGGTGCACAAGGTGACGACGCCATTCGGGCGTCGATTATCGATCCGTCGGCAGTAATCACCGAAGGCTTCAACGATTTGATGCCGAAGACCTTTGGCGACATGCTGAAGGATTCTGAGCTGGATGATCTGATCGCCTACCTGAACACGCTGAACTAACTGGGCGATGTTTCGGGCAGGGTTGATCTATGACTGATTCACCTTGCCGGTTGCGGTTTGATGGTGATCCCTCCACTACGACGAGAAGAGGGGTGCTTCGTTCACGCGGTCGTCGGCAAGCGGTTTACCTAGCTGAGATCTACGCCTGATGCTTTTGCGACGGTGTCGAGGTCTTTGTCGCCTCGTCCGCTGAGCAGCAGGAGCACGATCTGGTCTTTAGGCAGGGTTGGAACCCACTTCATCATGTATCCGATGGCGTGAGACGGTTCGAGAGCTGGAATGATTCCTTCGTTTCGGCTAAGGAATCGGAAGCCTGCCAGTGCGTCATCGTCGGTTGCCGAAACGTATGTCGCTCGCTCGGTGTCTTTCAAATACGAGTGTTCTGGACCAACGCCCGGGTAGTCGAGTCCAGCCGAAATACTGTGAGCCTCTGTCACTTGCCCATGCTCGTCTTGCAGTAGGTAGCTCATCGAGCCGTGAAGTACGCCGGGTCGACCCTTAGTCATGGTCGCTGCGTGACGCTTATCGAGTCCTTCGCCAGACGCTTCGACGCCGATAAGTCCAACGTTTCCGTCCTTCTGGAATCCGGAGAAAATGCCCATAGCGTTCGATCCGCCACCGACACAGGCGATGACGTAGTCAGGAAGTCGTCCTGCCATGTCGAGCATTTGTTGTCGAGCCTCGGCACCGATAACGGCTTGGAAATCGCGAACGATCTTCGGGTACGGGTGAGGACCTACGACGCTACCGATAATGTAGTGAGTATCTTCGACGTTCGAAACCCAGTCGCGAATCGCCTCGTTGGTGGCGTCTTTCAGCGTGCGGCTTCCTGAAGTGACAGGTTCGACTTTAGCGCCGAGTTCGCGCATTCGGTAAACGTTTGGCGACTGGCGTTCGATATCGGTGTCGCCCATGTAGACGATGCACTCAAGGCCCATCTGTGCACATACCGTTGCTGTCGCAACACCGTGCATACCAGCTCCGGTTTCGGCGATGATTCTCTTCTTACCGAGTCGCTTCGCCAGCAGAGCCTGTCCAATTGCGTTGTTGATCTTGTGAGCACCGGTGTGGTTCAGGTCTTCACGCTTGATGTAAATCTGCGTACCGCCAAGTTTCTCGGTGAGGTTCTTGGCGTGGTACATGGCAGAAGGTCGACCAACGTAGTGCGTTAGGAGGTCTTCAAACTCGGCCCAGAACGAATCGTCCTGTCTTGCCTCGTCGAAGGCGTTTTCTAGCTCTGTGAGAGCCGCCATGAGAGTTTCAGGCACGAACTTGCCGCCGTAGGGCCCAAACCTGCCGAGTGCGTCGGGCAGTGATTCTTCGTAGTTGGGTTTAGGCGGAGTTGATGTCATCGAATAGTCGTTTTAGAGCAGGCATTAATGTTTGATTCGTCGCCGATCAAGATACAAAATAATATTGGAAGTTTGGGCATGAATCTCGATCACAAGCTAGGATAGCAGCGGAGATGCGAGCCGACCTTCTTTTAGGTAGACGTGCTCTGACGTATATCTCGAAACAGAATTTTTATTTAAGGACAACTGCATCATTGGCTGAATCGAATTCAACCCGACCTGATATGGACGATTACATGATGTCGATTGCAGTTGGTGTTCGGGCTCGTGCGAACTGCCTCGGTAGCCAAATCGGTGCAGTATTGGCACGCGATGGTCACATCGTTTCGACCGGCTACAACGGCACACCGCACAAGACTCCAAACTGCGACGAAGGCGGTTGCGTAAGGTGCTCGAATCGGGATCTGTATCCCGCTGGAACGGGTTACGACATGTGCATTTGCGTTCATGCCGAGCAGAACGCATTGCTCTCGGCAGCAAGATTCGGAATTGCAGTTGAAGGTTCGATTCTTTACACCACGTGGCAACCTTGCTTTAGCTGTACTAAAGAAATGTTGCAGGCGGGCGTTCTCGGTGTTCGCTATGGCGAAAATTGGGAACCCAATCCTGATTTGAAGGAAGAATACGAACGGCTTCAA
>JABIHL010000125.1 GCA_018649665.1 Chloroflexota bacterium
ATGGGATATTGCCCACGCCGATACGAGTTCCTCCGCCCCACGGTGTGGCAGATCGACCCGACGTCGTTATCGAGGACAGCGTGTTGGAAAGCTCATCGAGGGTTTCAGGACGCTCGATTGATGCGGGAGTGAAACCGTCTAGCGAATGGCTCAATGTCGTTCTCTGAACCTATGCCTTCGCCGCGGTAGCGGGAGTCCGTGGTGTTGAATGCATCTGTGGCTTCCAAGGGGCGGTGTCCCAAAGGTGATCGCCGATAGCTGTAGCATCGTTGATCGCCTCGTTTGGAACGTCCTCTTCCCAAGCAACAAGATTCTGCTGCAGTTGATCAAGCGTTCTTGCGCCGACGATGCACGCGGATACAACTGGGTGTGTTCTCGCCCACTTCAGCGCAAGAGCCATCGGGGATACTCCGTACTTTTCGGTGACCACTATGAATTTTCCCATTGCGTCGAAAGTAATTTTGTTCCAGTACGTGTTCTTATAAAAATTGGCAGCTCGGAAGTCGTCGGAGAAACGACCTCCACTCGAGGATTCTTCTTTGAAATTGCGATGTTTGCCGAGTAGGAATCCGCCGGCTTGAGGTGAGTAGACCATCGCACCGACGCCTTCCGCTTCACAGAGAGGGAACAGTTCTCGTTCTGCCTCTCTATAGAGCAGGTTGTAGCGAGGCTGGACAGAGTTGAACTTGCTGAAGCCGTTCTTCTCTTGCGCCCAAAGTGCTTCGGCAAGCTGTGGCCCCGAGTAGTTTGAAACGCCGATGTAGCGCGCTTTGCCGGAACGAACGACATCGTTGTACGCCTCGACCGTCTCTTCGATTGGAGTTGTTAGATCAGGGGCGTGAATCTGATAGAGGTCGACATAGTCGGTGCCAAGTCGTTTTAGCGAATCGTCTATCGCCTGCATCACGTACTTTTTATTCACACCAACATCGTTCGGATTGGGTCCGACTTGGCTTCTGCCTTTGGTCGCCAGAACTACTTCTGAGCGTCGCGTCTTAATGAATCTACCGACGTTCTCTTCCGAGAGCCCATCGGTGTATGAGTTGGCAGTGTCGATGAAGTTGACTCCACCTTCGAACGCAGCCGACATAATTCGTAGTGAATCTTCAGCGTTTGTCTGACCGCCGAAATTATCGGCACCGATGCAGTATTCAGAGACTTTTAGCCCGGTTTTTCCGAGGTTTACGTAATCCATTTTGATCGCCTCTTATTTCGCTGCCGAAGATGTGGGTAGAGTGCCGAAGGCTTGTCCTGAGGTAGGTGGGTAAGCCATTGGAGCTTGTGTTTCAAACTCGTCGGCTACCGCTCGAACCTCCGCCATCACTTCGTCAGGTGCTGATTCCGACCACGCTTTGAGTACGCCCTTTACGTGGTCTACTTTGCGGGCTCCGAAGATCGGGGCGGTAACGCCAGGGAATTCTGAAACCCACTGGAGAGCCAATCGAATTGCTGGCTGTCCGTGTTTTTCGGCGATTGCTGTGAACTTTTCAACCGCGGTGAACGTTGCGTCGTTGAAGTAGCGAGATTTCAGACCGCCACCCTTCGAGTCGTCTCTAAGATCAAATTTAGAACCGGCGACCGCTTTGCCAGATTTACCGTGCTGACCTGTCAGCATTCCGCTGGCGAGAGGCGAGTAGGGGATGACCGCTACATCGTGCTTTTCAGCGAACGGAACCATTTCTCGACCGAGACCCGGTTGAAGGATATTGAAAACACTCTGGATTGCCTCGAAGCGGTAGAGATTGCGAACGTCAGAAGTCCAGAGTCCCTTTGCGAGCACCCACGTTGGGAAGTTTGACGCAGCGGCGTACACGATCTTGCCTTGGTGGATCAGATCATCGACCGCACGAAGCGTTTCTTCGATTGGGGTTTCTGCATCCCACGAGTGGCAGTACAGCAGGTCGATTCGGTCGGTGCGGAGGCGTCTGAGAGATTCTTCGACCGCTCGGACGATGTGATATCGGGAGGCGCCGAGATCGTTCACGCCGGGTCCAACAGCTGAACGGTACTTTGTTGCCAGAACAACCTGATCTCGTCGATTGGAGTCGGCGAGGTAGTTACCGATCATCGACTCGGAACGGCCTTCGTTGTAAGAGTCGGACGTATCGACGAAATTTATTCCGCCGTCGAGGGCTGTACCGAGGATTTCGTGAGCGGTCGGCTCATCACATCCGTGCGGGTTACCGTAGTTGTCGGTTCCCAAGCAGATATTGGAAACCTTGGTTCCGGTGCGGCCTAGCTTTACATATTCGATAGGAATTTCTGGACTCCCTTGTGTAATGGGTAGTTAGCGTTCTGTTTAGGTGGTTTAGAGATCGATCCAGCGAGATTCTTTGACGGATTTGTAAGCAGCATCGACTATTTCCGCTGCCTTTAATCCATCGTAAAAACTGGTCTCAACGATTGACTGATCGCCAGCGATGATCGCATCGGCGAAAAGCTTGTAAGGCTGCGGGTATTCTGGGCCAGGATCAAGCGATGCAACTGGGTCGTTAGGGCCGGTCACACCCAGCATTCCGTGTCGGCCATCGGTAGTAATTCGGCCTTTTTCGCCCGATATCTCGACACGTGGCGAAGTCTTGCCATCGGGATCGGTTCCGCGTGATGCGAATGAAGTGTGCACGACTGCCATGCCGCCGTTCTCCCATTCGCATAGGAGTCCTGACACGTCGGGAACGTCCACATCGACGCCTTCTGGTTTGTCGGCAGTTGGGCGGTGCGGGTTCGTAGTATCGAATGACGCTACAACCCGTTTCACTTCGCCATTGATGAATCGGAGCATGTCGAACACGTGGATGAGTTCGTACATAGACCCGCCACCGTTCTCAGATCGGAATCGCCAAGCCAGAGTTTCAGGGCGAGCGTCGTACTGGTGCGACATTCCCCACCAGAGATTGGCGTGGTAGATGCGCCCGACGAAATCGTTATCGAGATATCTCTTGATTCGACCTACCATCGTGTTGCCACGCTGGTTGAAGTTGGTCGAATGAATTACCCCGGCTTTTTCAGCCGCATCGAGCATTTCTTTCGAATCGGCAGCAGTAAGAGCGAGAGGTTTATCGCAGAGAACGTGCTTGCCGGCGGCAATGGCGTCGAGAGCGAGTTCTTTGTGCGAACCAGTTGGAGTGATGATGTCGACAGCATCGAGATCGGCCATTTTCAGCATCTCGTGATGATCGGTAAAGCCGTTAGGAATGTCCCACTTTTCCTGAAACTCGGCGAGAGCTTCGGGGTTGCGGCGCATTGCCGCGACAACCTCAACATTGTCGAGCTTTGAGAACTGTTCCATGTGGGTGTTGGCGAATCCACCGACACCGATGATTCCAATGCGAACTTTTCCGGATGCTGAAGGCACGATCGTTCCTTAATGAGCAATAGAGAACGTTTGAAAACGGCTTGTTGCTTCGAGGTTCTGCGGACGGTTTTTCAACGTGGTGACGAAGGTCAGGTCGTTGAGGCAATCAGTTTAGCGAAAACCGACTGACTAAATTCGTTTAAGGCTTCGAATTTATTGCCAGTCTTGAGTGCCGGTGGGGCGGAATGACTCGGCTGTGATTCCGTACGCCTCGCCATGAACTGCGCCGCCCGGAAATACTTTGCCCGGATTGAAACGTTCGGCAAGAGACGGTACATCGATGGGTGCGTCCCCTGGGGATTCACCAATAAATGCCGTGCGTAGCCTCGACATTGATTCGAGATCGTTTTCAGTGAAGACGAGCGGCATATACGCCTGTTTTTCAATGCCGATGCCGTGTTCTCCAGAGAGCGCACCTCCGGCAGCGACACAGGCTTCCAATATCTTCGCTCCGGCGAGAATTGCCTGCTTTACTTCAGCAGGGTTGCGTTCGTTGAAGAGGATCGCTGGGTGGATGTTTCCATCGCCGGCGTGGAATACGTTTGCGACCGTGACTTCAAGTTCGGCAGCGATCTGATCGACCTGCTGTAAGACCTCTCGAAGCTTTGTACGAGGAACTACGCCATCGACGAGGTAG
>JABIHL010000126.1 GCA_018649665.1 Chloroflexota bacterium
CCTGGCCAAACGATTCTGATTGATCACTACCTGACCGGACTCGAAGTTGAAGTCGACGCAGTTTGCGACGGCGAGGATGTATTGATTCCCGGAATCATGCAGCATATCGAACGGGCTGGAGTTCACTCTGGGGACTCGATGGCCGTCTACCCCGCGCAGTCGCTGACTGAAGCGGAGGTCGAAACGATTGTCGATTACACACGTCGAATCGGTCTGGCGTTGGGCATTGTGGGACTAATGAACATTCAGTTCGTAGTCGCAGGTGGCGGCACATACCGGGGATTCAATAAGACTGGTGCAGACGGTAAATCTGGTGATCCAGAAATTTACATAATCGAAGTGAACCCACGTTCTTCACGAACGATTCCGTTCATTTCGAAGGTAACTCGAATTCCGATGGTTCGTATTGCTACTGATGTAATGCGTGGGAAGTCCATTAAGGAACAGGGCTACAAAGGCGGACTCGCCAAGAAGCAGAACCTGATTGCCGTGAAGGCGCCAGTGTTCTCGATGTCGAAGCTTGCCGGTGTGGACACCTATCTGGGGCCCGAGATGAAATCGACCGGTGAGGTTATGGGAATCGACACCACGTTTGAGGGTGCAGTTACCAAAGCACTTCTTGGTTCAGGACTGAACGTTCCTGTCGGTGGCGCAGTGCTGCTGAGCATCGCTGATCCTGACAAAGCGGATGCGCTGGGTCTTGTTCGTACTCTCGATGAGGCGGGTCACAAGATCTACGCCACGAGCGGAACAGCCGAGATGATCCGGGCTATGGGCATTGAAGTTAACGAAGTTGAGAAACGACTTGAGAGTAATGATGGGCGAACCGTTGTCGATATTATCGAGGATGGAACAGTTAGTGCTGTCGTGAATACGGTGACTGGTGATCGTTCGACTATGCAGGATGGTTTCCACATTCGTCGTTCAGCGTCGATGCAACGAATTCCGTGTTTCACGTCTATCGACACCGCACGTTGTGCTGTCGAGGCTGAAGGGACGGTCGCAGGGGTGACTGGCGGTCAGGCGTACAACATCAAAACTCTCGCCGAGTATCTCGACGGCGAGTAAGGATGTACGTTTCGGCTTGGCTGTAGCTACGCCGAAACTAAATCTATTCCTGTGGTTTCGCCGATTATTCGGGTGACCACGGCGAATAGGTCGGGGCGATCCCACGCGTAGCCATCGTGAGCAACGTACGGGAGGTCTACGCCGTGCCGTTTGCCGATGACCTTGGCGTAGGCGTGCCCTACGCGAAGTACGGCGTAGTAGTCGATTAGGGCTTCGTCTAGATCTTGGAGCTCGTGGCATTGTGCCATGTAATCAGCGAGTGCCATTCCGAGCATTTTATCGAGCTCTGCTTTTGGGATTCCGACGTCTTCAGGTGGGCCGATCGACAGGATTGTTTTGGTTACGGCGATGTCGTATTCAGGGTGGGTGAACATCGTGGTTGCCCAGTCGATCAATCCAGATACTTTGCCGTCGTGTATCAAGATGTTGTTCGGGTGTAGATCACCGTGGCAAATCGCTAGGATTTCGGGCTGTTTCGGATAATTATTGGTCAGCCATTCGTTGATTTCAATAAGATCGACTGCCTGGGCCGCGTCCGCAATAGCGGTTATGCTACCGAGCATCCGAGTAGGCTTCATGTGGTTGATCTCGACACCTGAATTAGCAAGATGATGCATCAGCTTGGTAGGGTCGAGACGGTGGAGGCCTGCTTGCAGCTTCGCCATCATTTCGGGGAATATTGGGATGATTTCAGGGTGAGAAAGTATGGTTTCCCCCATGCTCGTTCCCGGTAATCGCTCCATGAGGAAAAATGGGCGATTGATTAGCATTTCGCCTGTGGAATCGATTGGAACCCTTGGTACTGCGTGCCCGCCGGAAGCGGCAGCATTTTGAACGGTCGATTCTCTGACAACCCTGCTGGCTTCATGGGGATGTCGGAAAAGCCTGAGTACGAGATCGCTTGGGAATTCTGCCGGTGCGTTCAGAATAGTGAGTGCGAAGGTGTCGGTATCGAAGCCGCCTTGCAGACGTTTGATGTCTCCCGATATCGATATGTTTTCGCCAAGTTTCGTGCGTAGAAACGGGGTTAGTTGCTGGAATAGTTCCGAATGACTGTCGAGTGAATTTTTCAAGTGTTCCTTTTTCCCATTTGTTGGGGAGCCCGGCTAATGGTCGACCGTCTGAGAGATTACACGAGGAAGGGTTACCTATATTGAGATTTCTTAGGCAGATCACGTCGTTTATGTCATTCGATTGTCAGCGTCGGGTCAGCCAAGTGCAAAAAAAGACCCTGCAATCGCAGGGTCTTCAAGGGACAATAGTTGGAGTAGGGTCGGGCTAGATCTTCGCGGCGCTAACCGATAGCCATACTCGTGGAACCGTCTTTAGTTCCATCTCTTCCCAAATCTGTGCGAGGCCTTTTTGTAGTGCTTCGCGTCCGATGTCGAGTGGAACACCAGGCATTACGCCTTCGATCCAGTCGGAGAATCCAGAGATGTGGTGCCAACCTTCGTGCGGAACTTCGACTCGGTTGAAGTCGTTGACCAACACTTTGAATCCAGCGTTCTCGACTAGGTCGATGTAGTCCTGAGCTTTCAGCTGGACTCGAGATTCAACTTTTTGTGACTTATCGGCTGATAGACCGTATTCACGCTTCAGAATGCGAAGCGATCGCATCATCCACTTGCGGAAAAACAGCAGGCTGTCGTCTGGGTGCGAACCTTCGTAGAACGAAGTGTTGAATGCAAAAATACCGTTCGGAAGAAGCTTTTCTTTGATCTGATCGATCAAAACTGTCTTTTCCGGAACGTAGTGAATCGAGTTGCAGTAAACAACTGCATCGACCTTGTCTTTGACGGCTCCGGTGAGGTTCTGCACCTCGGAGTGGACGTACTTGATTGCAACGTCCTTACGCTCACCAATCTCTTCCGCAGCGGCTTTAAGCGCGGTTGCGGAGTGGTCGACAGCGTAAATTACCGTGTCCTTGGCCGACTGAAGTCGTTCAAGGATAAGTTTGGTAATGCCACCGGTACCACAACCCAGGTCGACGATTTTTCTCTGCTTGCCAACTTCGGCAAGGTCGAGCAAACGTTCGTTTACCTTGGTGTAGAAAGGTAGGTTGGAGAAGCTTGTGAAGTTGTATTCTTCGCTAGCTGTTACCAAATTCTTGCCTCATGATCCGCTGCGTGCACAGCGCTTGTTCAGATTCGATCCCACGTATGATCGTTGAGGATCAGCCACCACTCTCAGTAGTAGCCAATCAATTCTATCAGAGCTTACCGATTTCAATAGGGGAATTATCGCTGTTGTTGCGCCGCCGTTCAGTTCAGTTCGTACTTGGTTTGATGCTCATGGCACTTGCGGCATCTTGCGGTGGGAACTCGGGTAACGAAGTGCCGCTGATATTCGCGGCTGCTTCAGTTTCAGATGTGCTTACTGAATCGGCTGCGATATATGAACGCGAAACCGGAATGCAGGTTGAGTTCAGTTTTGGCGGATCGCTGACGCTCGCGAATCAAATCGCCAAATTCGGTGCACCGGCTGACGGGGTTTTCTTTGTCGGAGAAGAACCTAAGACGATTCTAGGAGAACTAGTGAACCCGGTTCCCGAAGGCAGCATAGGATTGGTGAATACGCTGCTTGTGATCGGTTTTAAGGACGCTGAACATGTTGGAACACTCAGCGATCTAGCTGCATCTGATGCTCAGGTGGTTATCGCCGATCCAGCGCTGGCTCCGGCGGGTCAGTTCGCCAAACAGGCACTTGAATCTGCAGGAGTTTGGCAAGATATCGAAAATGATTTGATATTTGCCGTGGATGTGCGAGCTGTTTTAGCTGCTGTGGAATCTGGTAATTCCGACTACGGAATCGTCTATCGGACAGATGCTTTCGGATCGGATTCAGTTTCGATCATGAGCGAGATATATGAAGGATATTCACCGATCATTTACGTTGGTCGATCGGTGAAGCTCGCTGAGAATTCGGCTTCTGCGGTGGAATTCTTCGAATTTCTTTCTAAATCGCCCACGGTACGTGATGTCTTCGAGTCTGCTGGATTTACAATCGGGTTCGCCGGAGAAGCCGGCACATAGAACCTTGTTCATTATTTACCTATAGCCATGAATTCTGATATTTCCATAGTTGCACTATCGTTGCAGATCGCACTTGTTGCGACGGCTGTGACGTTGCCGGTTGGCATGTTGGTGGCGTGGCTTCTGGTTCGGAAGCAGTTCAGAGGCAAGTTCGTACTCGATGTGTTTGTTTCGCTGCCTCTTGCGCTTCCGCCAGTAGTAGTTGGGTATGCGTTGCTGTGGCTGGTGGGAACAAACGGCTGGATAGGACGATTGAGCGAGTCGGTGTTCGGATCGACCTTGGCGTTTACGTGGATAGCGGCGGTGTTGGCGGCGGCGATTGTTTCGTTGCCACTTGTTGTTCGATCTTTTGCAGCGGCGCTCGCGGGCGTTGATCCTCGGCTCGAAGTTGCGGCACGCGGGCTTGGTGCGGGATCGATTCGCACTTTTCTGACAATCACTCTCCCTCTCGCCTATCGAGGGGTTATCGCTGGAGTGCTTCTCGGGTTTGTTAGGGCGTTATCTGAATTTGGTGCAACGATTATCGTTGCGGGAAACATTCCTGGGCGCACACAGACGCTTCCGTCGGCGATATTCACACGTATCTCGGCAGGAGATACCGACGATGCTTGGCGACTGGCGCTGGTATCGGTAGTTCTGGGCGTAATTGCGTTGGCAGTTCACAACTGGTTGCTGAAACGAACGGCGAACGGAATATCTAGCTCGAACGGAGGATCACGATGATCTCGTTCGATATCCGTCTGAATCGCCCTGAGTTTTCGTTGAGTGCAAAAGGCGAATTCGATGATGGCATAACGGCGGTTTTCGGTCCTTCGGGTGCAGGAAAATCTAGCCTGCTTAACTGCCTTGCCGGTTCGATCAAGCCAAGCGACGGTTGGGTGACGTTAGATGGAGCAACTTTGTACTCAGGACCTGACGGTGTATGGGTATCGCCGGAAAAACGTCGAATCGGCACTGTGTATCAAGATGGCGCTCTGTTTCCTCACCTGAGCGTGCGTAAAAATATTGAGTTCGGCTGGAAGCTGCTACCGGAAGACCAACGGCGTCTTGATCCGGTTGAAATCGCCGAACTGCTTGGTCTGACGCATCTTTTAGATCGGGCTCCAAACGAACTTTCTGGTGGTGAACGTCAGAGGGTGGCTATCGCACGAGCACTGGCTACATCGCCGGCATTGCTACTTCTCGACGAGCCTTTGGCATCGCTCGATGCCGCACGGCGTGGCTCGATATTGAATTATTTGAGCCGAGTTCACACCGAATTCAGCATGCCGATGATCTATGTTTCGCACTCGGTTTCGGAGGTCGTTTCGATAGCATCATCGGCGATGCTGTTGCGAGACGGTGAGGTTCAAGGTTTCGATAGACCGTCGACTTTGTTGCTTGGGGCTGCTTCTGCGGGCGACGAATTCGAAAGTTTCGACAATATTCTTGACGGTGTTATCGGTGACTCTACTGATCACTTGACGACTGTGAGAGTGGGAGATGTGAATATCTCAACTCGTCACCAAAATAAGAACCTTGGCGACAGAGTCGTCGTTTCACTTGGTGCAAATCAGATAATTTTGGCGTCGGACGAACCAAAAAACCTTTCGGCTCGGAATATCTTTAAAGGAAGCGTTTCTGAAATCTGGTCAAACACTGGCAAAGTGTTTACTGAAATAGACGTCGGCGAAAAATTTATTGTTGAGCTGACCGAAAACGCACTTAATGACCTTGGTATTACAGTTGGTCAGAACGTATTTTTAGTATTCAAATCAAGCAGCGTCGATGTTTACGACGCCTGAGAGTCCGAATCGCACGCATATGAAACGCATCGTAACGCTCGCAATGCTTGTCGGTATCGTCGCTATAGCACTTACCGCCTGCTCGTCTGAGCCGGAACCAACAGCAACTCCTCGACCAACTGCCACGACCGTTGTTGTGCAACCAACAAGCGATGCACAACCGGTTGTGCCTTCGGGGGCGGATCTCGATCGCAAGACGGCGATGTTGTTGGGTCTCGATTTGCATCGTCAACTTTGGGCGACTCGTCCCTCAAGCAATTATAAGTTTGGGTTTCAGTGGAACGTCGGCGAATTTGCATACCAGAGGGCAAACGTTGAAGTTCGAGTTATCAAGGGTGATCTCGACGAAGTGCTCTGGGCCGACAATGCTGTGAAAGTAGATGGCACCGAGCCCGCTGGCTTTGAAGTGCCAGCTGAACCTAACCCCGACGAGTACTACGTTATCGACGGTTTGTTTGACGTTATCGCAGAGGCTATCGATAGTGATCCTGCGCGGGTATCGCTGGGATTTGATTCAGCGTTCGGGTTTCCGACCTCTGTTGTGATCGAGTTTCCACCGGGCAGCGAGCACAAGGACATTTCGTTCTTCGCTGCACAGCTATCTCCAATAGCGGGTCCACCTGAATAATGTGGCTGGGTGATGTTTTCTTGGCTTGCTAAGAATTAGCTGATGTTGGATTTGCCGGTGGGGCAGATATCTAACAGGACACAGGATTGGCATAGCGGATTGCGTTTTGTGCAGACCCGTGCTGCGTGGCCGTCGAGTTGGGCGTGGAAATCGCCCCACAAATCGACGTTTGGCTCGAGCTTTGATTCGAAAAGTTGCTGGTAGTCGGCGTATTTATTGCCATCGACCTTCCAACCGATTCGATCGACTAGTCGGCGCGTATAAGCGTCCATCACAAAAGTTGGCTTCTTCGCTGCGTACAGAATGATGTCGTCGGCAGTTTCTTCGCCAATTCCGTAGATGCTTAGTAAACGCTCTCGTAGCTCGGGAAGCTCTAATGCGAAGAGATTCGCATCGTCGCAGTCGAATTCTTCAACGAGTGTTCGGGCGAATGCTTTGAGCTTTTTGGTTTTGGTGTTGTAGTAGCCCGACGAGCGGATCGCCTCGACTAGATTCTCATCGTTGGCCTCGTGAACTGCTTGGTAGCCCCAAATTCCGGCATCGTGAAGATTGTCGAGGGCTCTTTTAGCGTTACTCCAACTGGTGTTTTGGACAAGAATTGCCCCCGCTGAAATCTCGAATCCGGCGTCGATTCCTGAGTCGTATTTCACCGGCCACCAGTTTCGATTCCCGGTCTTCTTCAGAAGGCGGTTGTAGATTTCTAAGAGCAGTTCGGTTGAGGGAGTTGTTGGCATTGGAAAGTTGGGGTTTGTTTGGCGCTTCACCGCATACAAAACGAGTTGGTGATCGGTGTCATACGCCGCTCTGTGACGAGAAAGATACTGAAATGAATTCAGCATGACAACGGAAATGGATCGTGGATGTTCGCAGGGATTGTGAGATAATTGATATCCAGTAACCGTGTTAGTTGAAGTGACAGGAGACACCATTGCAGACGATGTTCGAGAGACTGGATGCAGCAGCAGCCAAGATGGAGAGTTTCGTTTGTGTTGGTCTTGATCCCACTCCTGAACGTGTTCCTATCGACGATATATTGGCGTTCAATTGCGCAATCGTCGACGCCACGAAAGACGTGGTGTCGGCCTTCAAGCCTCAGTTTGCCTACTACGAGG
Source organism: Chloroflexota bacterium (assembly GCA_018649665.1). Taxonomy (GTDB): domain Bacteria; phylum Chloroflexota; class Dehalococcoidia; order Lucifugimonadales; family Lucifugimonadaceae; genus Lucifugimonas. The sequence continues at coordinate 7,625 of JABIHL010000126.1, forward strand.
CGATGGGAATCGAAGGCTTCCGGATTCTTGAAAAAACGATTCAGCACATTCGGGATGTTGCCCCCGATCACGTAATTGTTGGCGATGGTAAGCGTGGTGATATTTCGACTACCGCAACTGCTTACGCGACCGCCATGTTCGAAGTGTGGGATGTGGATATTGCGACGATCTACGCTTATCAAGGAAGCGATTCGGTCGAGCCGTTCCTCCAGTATCCCGGTAAAGGTGTTTACATCGTTTGCCGAACATCGAACCCAAGTTCGCGTGACATTCAGGATCTAGTGGTGGATGGACCGGATCAGAAAGACCATGTATTCGACCGGGTAGCCGACATGGCTGATCGATACGCTGGGTCAGAGAATGTTGGTCTGGTCGTGGGTGCTACATACCCCGACGATCTGCGTGCGCTGCGTTCGAAGCACTCTGAGCCTCACTTCCTTATACCGGGGGTTGGTGCACAGGGCGGTGTAGCTGAAGAAACGGCCCGTGCTGGTGCTAACGAACATGATGGAGGGTTTATCGTGAACTCTTCGCGTGGGATTATTTATGCATCTAGCAATCCTGAAGAGTTCGATATTGCTGCTCGAACAGAAGCTGAAAAGTTGAAGATTCAGCTCAACGACGCGCTGAATCCTGGCGGATCGTTCACTGCGGAGACTGTGACGGTCGAGTAGTTCGCGTAATTCCTAAGCAGATCGTTTGTATGCCCGATATTCCTTTTAACGTTGGCGACCGTATAACTCTTAAGAAGAAACACCCTTGTGGTGGTTTCGAGTGGGAGGTTTACCGTATTGGCGCCGATATTGGAATGAAGTGTTTGACGTGTGAACATCGGATGATGCTGACTCGCCGGGACGCCGAGAGAAGAACGGTAGCCAGAGTTGAAGCGGGCAGCGATGTTGACGATGAATCGCAGTCGGCGCCGGCTACCGAATAATTATCGGGATAAGTGACGTTTCAACTGCCGCGTTAGCGTGTACTCGGTGTAACCTTGTTTTCACTTCAGAACGGCACTTCGATGCTGACGCTGAACGCAGGCGGATCGTACTGGCGCAATGCCAACGACCAACAATTGGATGGAGGCTGACAACATGATGGAGCTGGTAATCGACAGCATTCGAGTTAGTTTGCTCAACCACCAACGCGTCGTGATTCTCAAGCAGAAGGAAGTTGATCGATACCTTCCGATTTGGATCGGTCCTCCTGAGGCGGACGCTATCGCCGTGCGATTGCAAGAAGTATCTGTTCCGCGTCCTTTAACTCACGATCTATTGCACAACGCCATTAAAGACCTCGGCGGTGTGATCGATCACATCGTAGTTTCGAGCATGGAGAACGATACCTACTACGCTACGATCGTGGTTCAGCAGGGCGATAAGACGGTTGAGATTGACGCTCGACCATCAGATGCCCTAGCACTTGCCGTTCGCGCTGGTGTTCAGATATTTGCTGCGCCTGAAGTGATGGACAAGTGCGGAGTGCGCCTTGATAAGGACAGCGGCCTTGCAACTGTTGGCGAAGATGCCGCGGGCGCCGCTGCTCCGACTCGTGAGGCGGGCGGCCCTGTTGGAGCCGAAGAGGCCGAGAAGCTTTCGGTATTCGCCGACTTTATTGAGTCGCTCGATCTAGGCGATATGGAACCGCCAAGCGATAGCAAAGACAGTCCCAGCGACGACAAACCCAGTGGCGACGAGCCTGTCGCGGGTAGTTAGTCGGACTGTACTAGCTGGTCAGGTTGGTAAAAATCGGCCCTGTATTTTGCAGGGTCTTTTCTTTTAATATGCTTGTTTAGTCGTGTTTCAAGTTTGTTTCAGTTTGGCGTCTACAAACCAGCGGCAAAGTTGTCGAAGCACCAGCTTGAAAAGATGAGCCGGTTTCGTAGATATTCCATTTGGAATTTGGTGGGCTTGTGGTAGCATTTTCAACCGGTCATTTAGAGCAGGGGGTTACCTTGTCGGACGCACCAGAGTCGCCTCCCGAGTCATCGGAGCAGGATAACGAAACCGGTGGTTTGCCAGGTTCATCTTCGGATCAAGCAAAAAGTGGCTGGCCCGCAACAATTGCGTTGCTGGGGCGTGTAGGCGGAATCGGCTGGTTTGTCGGTACCGCAATCGCCTTGGGAGCGTACGGCGGGTATTGGCTCGATCGACAATTTGAAACGGCTCCTGTCCTCACAATCGTTGGGCTGGTGCTGGGCGTGACAACTGCATTTGTTGGCATGTTCCGGCTTCTCAGCGCGATTAGAAGAGGGCGGTAACAGCCAACAGAGAACGAAAGAGAATCAGGTACAGGCCGCTTGGGAAAGCTTCTTTCTAGTCCCAAACTCCTTGTCATCGCCATCGCTGCTGTTGCAGCGTTGTTAGTCTCCGTAGCCGGTGGCGCACTTGGTGCATCGTTCGGTTTGGGATTCCTTGGCGGTCCGATTCCGTTTATCTCGATCCCGGCCGAGCGAGTTGCCTTTATAGGCGGTTACCCACTCCTAAACTCGACAATAATGTTCTGGTTTGGTGGGCTGATTCTTCTCTTCATCGCTTGGCGAGCAGGTCGGAACATGAAAGACGTTCCTTCCGGTTGGCAGAACCTGATGGAGATGATTTACGAATTCTTCAGTAACACCGTTGATGGCGTTGCTGGCGGTACACCTAAAGCGGGTCGACGTTTCCTCGCCTTGGTTTCCACAATTTTCCTTGTCGTGATGATTATCAACTGGGTCGGAATTCTCCCCGGTGTTGGTTCAGTCGGGCGAATCGAATCTATCGAAGAATGGGTTCACCACCATTCCGAAGAGCTCGAAGCTGAAGTCGAAGAGGCTCACCCCGATTACACTCATGAGCAGATAGAAGCTTCTGCGTTGGTTCACTTACTCGAAGAGCATGGCGAAGATACGTTCGTTGCGTTCGACGGTATCTTTGTTCCGCTCGGTCAGGGCGAGCAGGCACGTGTTCCTCTGAACAAGATTATTTCTTTCACCGAAGCTGACCTTCACGAGATCGAGGATGCCATTAAGAGTGGCGATGATCTTTCTCATGTTGAGGCGCTCGAAAGTATTCACCACGATATCGAAGCCGGTGTCGTGAAGAGTGAATTTACTTACGATGAAGGTGGTTCTCGCGAGAAGGAATACAACTTCACTGGCCGAACGGCTGGGTTGTTGGTTCCTTACCTTCGTGGTGCTTCTACCGATATCAATACGACGCTTGCCATCGCGATTATTGCGATGTTCACGGTTCAGATCTGGGGCTTCCGAGCGCTGGGTGTTCGTGGGTACGGTGGTAAGTTCTTGGTCAACCCTATTACGAAGGGCCCGATCGCAACATTTGTTGGTGTACTTGAGGCGTTTGGTGAGTTGACTCGAACGATCAGTTTTACTTTCCGTCTATTCGGCAACATGTTTGCCGGTGAAATTCTGCTTATAGCGATGGCGTTCCTGCTGCCGCTTGTCGGAATTATCCCGTTCATGGGTCTGGAATTGTTTGTGGGCGTTATCCAGGCGTACATCTTCGCAATGCTCACTCTTGTATTTGGCGTCATGGCAGTCGCGAGTCACGGTGATCACGACAGCCACGCGGAGGATCACTGAGAACAGCGATCCCCTTGAATAAGGCGTGGTGGGCGACATGAATCATTGTGATTGGCCACCGACGCATAGAACGAAGTTACTAGGAGAAATAAATTGGATGCAGATGCAGTAAAGCCTCTGGCAGCAGCAATCGCAATTGGCTTTGGCGCCCTTGGCCCAGCCCTTGGTATTGGACTGTTGGCTGGTAAGGCTATGGAAGCTTTGGGTCGAAACCCTGAGGCTACCGGTCCTGTTCAGCAGAACATGATTCTTGCCCTTGCGTTCGCAGAAGCTATCGCTATTTATGCGTTGGTTGTTGCGATCATCATCCTATTC
>JABIHL010000127.1 GCA_018649665.1 Chloroflexota bacterium
CAACCTTCAAGATCGATGGTCGCGACGTAGTCGCAAAACCTGGCCAAAAGATCCTGCAGGCGGCAATGGATCAGGATATTTACATCCCTTACCTCTGCTACTACCCGAAAATGAAGCCGCAAGGCTCATGTCGGGCGTGCATGGTTGAAGTTGAAGCTAACGGCCGAAAGATGACCGTTGCTTCATGCACAACTCCGCCGATGCCGGATGCGGAGGTTACGACCAACAGCGAAGACGTTCAGGATCTTCGACGGAACGTCATCGAACTGTTGATGACTGAGCACCCGCACGGTTGTCTCACCTGCCACCGTATCGAACTATGTGGCCCGCAGGACATCTGCCAACGCCACGTAACGGTTACCGATCGTTGCACTATTTGCCCTAAGAACGAACGATGCGAGCTTAAAGACACGGTGCGACTGGTCGAACTCGACTTACGCACGCCTTTGAACTACCACCGTCGCGATCTACCGATTCACTCGGACGATCCGTTCTACGACCGTGACTACAACCTTTGTATCGTCTGCTCACGTTGTGTGCGAGTTTGTGACGAAGTTCGCTTCGACACGGCACTAACGCTTACTTCTCGTTCAGGCGTAGCGCTTGTCGGTACGGCGCACGGAACATCGCTGCTCGAATCGGGCTGTGAATTTTGTGGAGCCTGTGTCGATGTCTGCCCAACTGGTTCGCTTACCGAGCGCAACTACAAGTGGGAGAAAGCAGTCAAGGAAGTAACGACGGTCTGCACCAACTGCCCAGTCGGTTGCCAGATGATTGCTGAAGTGAATAAATTCGGCAAAGTAGTTCGATTCAAGGCCGACCTCGCAGGTGCTGCAAATAACGGACAGGCCTGCATGACTGGTAAGTTCGGATATGAATACACCAACGACAGTTCACGTCTGAAGCGACCTTACGTTCGTGAAAGTGGAATTCTCCGCAAGGCATCGTGGGATGAAGCACTCGAAAAGATCAAGGCTGGTCTTGGCGGGCGTTCAAGCGAAGAAGTAGCTGTTATCACGTCGCCACGTGGGTCGAACGAAGACCAATACGTTGCAGCGAAGTTCGCAAAATCTGTACTAAAGACAACCAACATCGATTCTGCGCTAAATAGCGACAGCGCTATGTTGTCTCAACTCGAAACACGACTTGGTGCTGGTGCCGCAACGAACCCAATTTGGGGTCTTGAACGATCAAAGAGCCTGTTGGTAGTTGCCGGTAACCCTACTGAAGAGCAAAACGTTCTTGCCGTTCCTGCCAAGAAGGCAATACGTGAAGGCGCCAAACTAGTCGTGATCGACTCACGAGAGACCGAGTTGACTCGGTACGCAACTGAATGGCTTCGTCCTAAGCCAGGCTCCGAAGCACTTCTTATCGCAGGAATCAGCCGTGTGATCCTCGATGAAGCCCTTGAAAACAAGGACTTCGTTGGAACACGAATCGATCAGGCTGACGAACTCAAACAGTCGCTATGGACATTCGATCTTGCAAAGGTATCTCGTGACACTGGAATAGAAGATTCCCAGATACGACGAGCCGCAAGGATATTTGCTGAAGGTGACTCAGGAGCAATTCTGCTCGGTAACGATGGACTCGACGATACCGCATCCGAGCAGTTGGTCGACGCAGTTATCGACCTTGCTGCTATCACTGGAAACATCGGAAACGTATCGGGCGGAATCTTCCCTCTGTATCAAGGTGCCAACACGCTAGGCGCTCGTGACATGGGCGCAGTTCCTGCGGCAAATGGCCTCGGCATTGCCGAAATGATCTCAGGAATGTCATCTGGAAACGTCAAGGCTGCGCTTGTGATGGCGGACGGAGTATCTGGCTATTCGCCAACACTCCAGTCCCTGCCGGTCGCACTAGAAAATCTCGACTTCTTAGTCGTATCTGCTGCCCTCGATTCCGAAATTACTCATCACGCCGATGTTGTACTTCCTGCCGCCACCTACGCTGAACAAAACTCGACTGTTACAAACGTCGAGCGACGAATTCAGCTTCTGAGGGTTACAGCTGAACCTCGACACGAAGAGCGAACAGGTTGGGATACCGTATCTGCTATCGCCAACGCGATGGGTGGCTCCGGCTTCGACTACTCGTCGGCTTCTGAAGTGTTCGCCGAGATTGCCGATAACGTTTCGACGTATAGCGGTCTAACTCACGAGAAACTGCAGTCGGGTGGTACTCAATGGCCGACTGGTGCTGATGACACTTCTATCTTGTTCTCGAATGAAGATTCGAAGGTTACCGTCGTGACACTGAACTACGACGATCTCGCAAAATCGGTTGAAGCTGATGCGCTCAGGTTCGCTCCTGGCAGAGTTCTCAGCCAGCCAGAACGCGATGTCGTTGTTCGTAAGCCTGCTGATATGAACTATGTCGAACGCGATCAGATCATTCAGGTTCACGCAGACGACGCTAAGACCGCCGGAGTGAACGAAGGCGATATCGTTCAGATAACCGCCGACGATGGACACGTGCTTGCTCGTGGTAGGGCGGTGTTTGAATCGCCACAGGTAGGTCTTGTCGGATCAACAACATTGTTTGGTGAGCTGGCAACCAAGATGCACGAGCTTGAAGCGCCAGATTGGACGCCACAGATGCCAGGGTTAGGCTATTCAACGGTTACACTTGAATCAGCACCTGCTGAGCAAGAAGCTGGTGCAGCAGCCGATTAGTTGAAACTATAAGCTGTCACAATGCAGACTCGTTGCATCCTTTTTGTAACTTTCTGTATCTAATATCTCGAAGGTCGCCACGAAAGCGGCTTTCTCATTTGGCTCTTATGGGTCAGTAATGGTGTGAATAATCGCTAAGGGGCGAATTGGAATGGCAAAACCGCAGGATGTGAATGACGCCGAGTTCGACGCTGAAGTCATCAACTCAGATATCCCAGTACTTGTCGACTTTTGGGCAGAATGGTGTGGTCCCTGCAAAATGATCGCTCCAGTAGTTGAAGAACTAGCCGGTGAATA
>JABIHL010000128.1 GCA_018649665.1 Chloroflexota bacterium
AAGCATTTCTTCGGTCGAAACCGCCTTGATCGACGGGTACTTATCGACGACCGCCTGTGAAGCCGCCGGGTTGAGATCGGCACAAGAAACCACTTCTACAGCGTCGAATTGAGTCAGATTCTGGAAATATATCCCGCTAATAACCCCACAGCCAATCACACCAACTCGCTGTCGCTTCATCGTGCGGCCCACAGCATTCCCCTTCGCATAATCTCTCTCGCTTCAGGCACATCGAAATCGCCAAAAACGTGTCCTACTGATCCGTAGAATATTCGACCATCGCCCCAAGTTCGCTTCCAATACACCGGCATCTCAACGTCCTTGATCCAGTACTGACCTGCCTGATCGCCAGCGAAAGTCGTGGTAGCAAGCACTTCGTTCGAAGGGTCGACATGCATGTAGTACTGCTCAGAGTGCATCTTGAAATCGGACATCCCTTGCGTGATCGGATCGTCGTGATTCGTAATGTTCACCTCGTAGTCGATCACTCCGCCCGGGTGAGAAACCCACTGGCCACCAACCATGAACTGGTAAGGAGGTTCGAACCTAAACGAATCGGCCATGCAGCCGTGCCAACCGGCAATTCCGACGCCCGAGTGCACTGCGCCCATCAGACCCTCAAGCTGCTCTTTCGCTATCTCGCCCTGCGTCCATATCGGCACGATTAGGTCGAACGCAGCCATCGCATCAACGTCCGCAAACACATCAAGCGACATCTCGCGCCGTACGTTATATCCAGCATCTTCGAGCAACGGCGTGAACACATCCGCACTCTTCTCGGGCGTGTGACCCGGCCATCCGCCGACGACCATCAAGGCTTGTTTCATTTAGCATTTCTTTCGAGATAATTTAGGCAGTGAACCCGATTACCAGAGCACTGGTTTGAAGATCATCAACCCTAGCGAAACGATCGGCAGCACGGTAGCAACCCCGCCCCAGAAATACCATCGCTTTAGATGTTCAAGACGATCGCACTGATCGAAGGTCACAGAATCGTGAGTATAAGTTTCGCCCGACCTGAATATCTACTCCCGCGCCAACCCGTGCTCTTCGTAAAAATCGTCTAGCTCTCGGGCAGTCCGAATGATGACGAGTCGTACATTCGTTGGCGTGTCAGCAATAGCGGTTTCAGCAAACGAGCGGTATCGTTCCCGACGATGCCATAGGTCGTACAGAACGGAATTTCGTGTGAAAAATGTCAGGAACAGATTTTCTCGATTTCCGTTCCAAAGTTCTTTCCTCGAAATACCCCGCCAGAAAGTCCGCTTGAACGTGCGCCAAACCATAACCCTCCAAGGCAACGCCAGCACGATCACCGTGTCCGACTCAGCAACCACCGCTTCGCGAAGAGCGCTGTAGTTACCATCCGAAATCCAACCGTTCGGTGCCGTTTTAAATCGTTCCAAAGCAGCAACTCTGTGTTCGTCGTTCGTAAGTTCTACCCAGTTAGCCTGGTGCCTAATCGCATCTTGTTCGATGAATTCGAGAGCAAATCGTTTCGCCAACGCCTTCGAGAGTGTTGTCTTACCGCCCTTGCCGTTGACCGTAATACGTCGACCCAGTGGGTATTTTTCATCTTCCGTAGACATGATTTATCTCGAACGAATGCTCAGCGGGCGGGTGGGATTAAACGTTGAACCCCAGAATCGTGCATCAGAAAGTCGAACCACAGCAGACCACGAACCATTGTTCCGTGATTAGCACAGGATTATAGGCATCGTGAGCGGCTTTGAGCGTCGTCTAGCGTACGAAAGACCGAGTTGGGTACGAACTAGGTTAGCCGACCCTCTGTATGCGAAACGCCAGCACAAACTTGCACCCGCCTCGCCTACTCTGCTCGACACTCGATGTCCCGCCGTGTCCAGCGATAGTCTCCGACACATATCGCAATCCGGTACCCGGCGCGAATATTGCCGAACTATTCGCAACGTGCTTCACAACCACAGGAAGACTGTCGATTGCCCTGCGATCGCCCGGTTGAATCTCCGGCAAACCGGGACCATCGTCCGAAATCCAAACAGCAAACTCTTCGTTCTCATCCACACACTCGATAACAACAGTTGCACCAGCCGACGTGTGCTTAAGACCATTATCGAGCAGATTCGACACTGCCCGAAATACCTGAGAACGAACTCCGAAAAATTCAGGCGGCCGACCCGTCGCATTCATCTGCAAATTCTTGCCGGCAAGATCGTAGATCGGCGAGTACACCGCAGCTGCTTCGACAAGCAACTCAAGGAGGCTAAATTTCCGAGGCGTCAACTCGTCGGCAACAGCACCTGTCATTACTGTCGCAGCCTCTGCACACAAAAGTGATAACTGTTCGCAACTTTTCTGAGCGGAAACAGCACGGGCTCGTTGAATCGAATCGTCTTCTGCCTTCGCCGCAAGCTCAAGCAAGTCGACCATCAACGCGATAGAGGTCGTAACCGACCGCATATCGTGGATCAAATACGAGAGTTGGTCTTGGTCTTCCGTCACAGCACCAATCCCTCTCTGAAATCCACTTTGCAGCATTCGTTCAGTCAATAAACTTTCCTAATCCACAGCCAAGCGGCTACCCGCATTCGCACAGCGATACCTGTCGCTAGACCCAGTCTCTCCTAATTGAACAACCACGTGCTTAGTCAAGACTTGGTCAAGATTTGGTAATTATTTGGTGTGATTCCGCCACATTATAAGTATTTCTACACGTATACGTGTTTCTAACGCACGAATAACATCCTTCAGCGGCCCGGGGCTTCAGGTCCATTTAGTAGCCGTGCCAAAGATGGGCCGAACTGCCGGAGCGGAACAAAAAGTCTTCTGGTGAATCACCGGGAAATCCCACAAGAAAACTTCTCCCTGAACCTCGAATAATCCAAAACCTATAGAAACATGACAAAAAACAGCGGTAACCGATTTCTCCGTTACCGTTCCGTATTTTTCACATCACCAGAGCAGGTCAAACACTCCTGCCGCTACGGTCTTGTACATCCGATGTGTACTGTCCAAACCAGCCACATGCAAAAGTTTGCACCTGCGGCAAATTGCACTTAGTGTTCGTTCTCCAATCGTGATCGCCTCGGATCGCAATGGTTCATCACATTCTGCGATTCGAATCGCCGGAGATAGATTTGTCGACTGAAATCGGCGTTGCGCTTCTCGGAACCGGCCTCGGGCTGGGTCTCCGCCACGGCATTGACTGGGATCACATCGCTGCGATCTCCGATGTCACCAGCTCCCAATCGAATCATCGACGCAGCCTATTCATGGGCACGCTCTACGCACTCGGTCACGCTGCCGTCGTGGTCATCCTCGGGCTGCTCGCAATATGGTTCGGCACACTCTTACCTGAATGGGTCGACGGCTACATGGAACCGGCGGTCGGAGTAACCCTCCTACTACTCGGTGCGTGGCTCATCTGGTCGATGGCGCGGAACAACGGCCGTCTAGTGATGCGAAGTCGCTGGATGCTCGTCTTCGATCTCGGAAAATCCGTTTACCGCAAGATCAATCCAAATAAATCACCCGATAAGGAACTAACAACAGGTAACGCTAAGCGCGAATACGGCTC
>JABIHL010000129.1 GCA_018649665.1 Chloroflexota bacterium
GGGGTTCCGATTCCAGTTTGGTACCCGCTCGACGATCAAGGCGAGCCACAGTACGACCAGGCGATCATTGCAACGCCCGACATGCTGCCGGTCGACCCTGAATCGGTCGCTGCTCCCGGCTACGGCGAGAGTCAACGGGGAGTTGCTGGTGGATTCGCCGGGGAACCCGATATTTTCGACACTTGGTTTACTTCATCGCTCAGCCCACAAACCGTTGCTCGCTGGGGCGACGAAGACGACCAGATGAACACGTTGTTCCCGATGGATGTTCGCCCGCAGGGTCACGACATCATCCGAACTTGGGCGTTCTACACGATCGCCAAAGCGATGCTGCATCAGGAATCGGTTCCTTGGTACAACATCAACCTTTCCGGTTGGGTGCTTGATCCAGATCGAAAGAAAATGTCGAAGTCGAAGGGCAACGTGGTCACTCCGGTCGATACGCTCGACAGGTTTGGTGCGGACGCCGTTCGATACTGGTCGGCTTCGTTCAAGCTAGGCACCGACGCATCGCACGACGAGGCGATATTCAAGATCGGTGGCAAGTTGGTCACGAAGCTCTACAACGCCGGAAAGTTCGTGCTGGGTCAGACCGCCGATGACGGCCCGATCGTAAACGAGCTTGATAGGGCGTTTATTGCCGAGCTTAAAGAGGTTGTTCGAACCGCGGGAGAGGCTTTCGAGAAGTTCGAGTTCTCGGTAGCGCTACAGGAGACTGAAAAGTTCTTCTGGGGTGCATTTACCGACAACTACATCGAGCTTCTAAAACGTCGATCTCGTTCGGAAGACGATCCTGCGGGCAGGGCGTCGGCAGTGGCGACGTTGCGGCTTGGACTGAACGTTGTTTTGCGGTTGTTCGCTCCGATTGTTCCAACTATTACAGACGAAGTTTGGAGCTGGGTATTTGCTGAAGAAACGGGGCACCCGTCGATTCACAAAGCTCCTTGGCCGACTCCTGAAGAGCTTGATTCGATTCCTGCTCCGGAAGTTGCCGGATCGTTCCAAGCCGCCTGTGACGCTATTTCAGCTATACGCAAGGCGAAGAGCGAGAGCGGTGTGAGCTTGAATCGTGAGCTACTGAGCTTAGTTCTAGAAGCCGACGACACGGGCGAGTCGGATTTGCGACTTGTGCTTGATGACGTCGCAGCGGCAGGTGGAGCGGAGTCGATTGGCTTTGCTAAAGGCACACCGACTGCTGATTGGCGATACACGGCTCAGATCGAAGCGGCTGAGGCTCCAGAGAAGAAGTAGGCGAGCGGCTTAAGTTCTCGAAATGTTAGTTAAATGAAAAGACCGGAGTCTGAAAAGGCTCCGGTCTTATTTTGATCGTAAAAGAACCGTTAGCTCTTCGATTTCCATTCTTCCCACATGTCCAAAGTGAAATTAGGGACTGAGAAGAACTTGTGGAGCGCGCCTTCTTTGGCGCGAACTTCAGCACACATCTTGGCGACATCGGCGGCTTCGTCGACGGTGACCCGAGTTGCGCCATCTGCGTCACAGACCAGAATGTCGCCCGGGTTGATCGTCAGGCTCGCAACTGTAACGGTGACTTCGTGTTCGATCATGTTGAACGGACCGTGTCCGGGAACGCGCCCTGTCGCCCAAAGAGGCAATCCTGCTTGCTCGATGCCGGGAATGTCGCGGGCGTTGCCTTCAACGAGAGCGCCAACAGCACCGAGTGCTTTCATTTGAAATGCCATGCCGTCGCCGATAATAGCGCCACGGTTTGCGGGCTTATCGACGTCTTGCTGAACGACGATCACTGGGACGTTCGCCTTTGCTATCGAATCGAAGTAGTCCGTACGCAAATAGCCATCGCTGTCTTCGCCAGAAATAGGTGTCCAAGTCGAAGTTAGTGCGTAACCCACCGCCGGCTTAGCACCGGGTGAGATGTATTCCCGAACGGTCGGATCGGTGTAGTCGTCGTTGGCGTTGATATAGCCTCGGACTAAGATTCCTGCGTTCTGGACTGTGGCTGAATCGTACTCTGCGAGAGTGTTGAGGATCGACTGATCGATGGTTTTCATGGGAGGGCGTTCGGTCTAGTTGTTTTGATTATTACTCGAGCGGGAGAATGTCTGGCTCTATCGAAAGGACGTCGCCGGGGAAGAATTCGCGCCATGACTCGAACTGCTCAACGAAAGTGCGACCTTCTTCGATAGATCCGAGACCTTTTACTGCTCGACCCGGGTCGTATCCAGTCGTTTTGGCCAGCGCTTCGATGCCGCGCTTGGTGTCTCGCACTCCACCAACCGAAAATGTATCGCCCTCATCGTTCTCGACGATTAGGTCGATACCTTTTTTCTTCTGCTTCCAGTACAGCCTCATATGGACACCTTATTTTCTTTCAGGTTTCGACCGGTAGTGATTGCCGGTATCAATGATCGTGGTCGGATGATGTGGATATTCTAAGGGCAGAAGCAGCTATCTGGGACGTATAGCGGCGGTGAATTGCCGAAATGGTCATCTAACGATGTCGGATAGCGACGCTCTCAACTGAATTCACGAATGCCGCCAAGTGGACTGGTGAGCGGTTAGGTGATCGCTAATTTTGCGAGAGGTGAGGAAGTGCGCGGTCGAGGATGGCGTGTCCGACATCGAGCTTGCTCATGAGCGGCTGTGGATCAGCGTTTCCGTCGGGATCGACAAACGTGACTTTATTAGTGTCGGTGCCGAATCCGCTTTCCGGCTCGCTCACGTTATTTGCAACAACGAACGCTGCGCCTTTTGGCGCTGCTTTAGCGTGGGCGTTGGCTTCGAGGTCGTTGGTTTCGGCGGCGAATGCGACTTTGACCAAGTTCTTGCCCTGAGCCAAAGGCATGAAGTCTTCGACCTTCATGAGGTCGAGCGACACGCTGCCTTCGCCCTTTTTCTTGATCTTCTGGTCGGCGACATCGGTCGGAGTGAAATCGGAGATAGCGGCAGCCATAATCAGCAGGTCAGCGTCAGTGGAAATTGGGAGGATCGCATCACGCATGTCGGCGACAGTGGCGGTGTTTACGACGGTCACTCCAGAAGGCGCAGGTAGATCAGATGCGGTGACGAGCGTCACTTCTGCACCACGATCTCGAGCGGCTTCGGCGATGGCGTATCCCATCTTTCCGGTCGAACGGTTTGAGATGAAGCGCACTGGGTCGATTGGTTGCTTAGTGCCACCAGCTGAAACGATTACCCGCCGCCCGGCGTAATCGCTGTTACGACCTATCGCCTGTCTCACAAGTCCGACTAACGTGTTTGTGTCGACGAGTCGACCTTTGCCGACGAGCCCGGAAGCGAGTCTTCCTTCTGCTGGTCCGGCGATAATCACGCCATCGCCAACAAGCGTTTTCACGTTTCGTTGAGTCGACGGACTTGCGAACATATCGGCGTCCATTGCTGGAGCAACGATTACTGGCGCCTCAGTGGCAAGCACGGTCGCCGTTAGCGGGTCGTCGGTAATGCCAAGTGCGAGCTTCGCAAGGGTGTTCGCAGTAGTAGGAGCGATCAGCACGCAGTCGGCGCGCAGGGCGAGGGCAACGTGGTCGATACTGAGTGCGGAATGGGCTTCCCATAGACCTGTGGTGACAGGTCGATGCGTGAGTGCTGCGAAGGTTGAAGCGCCGACAAATTCGGTGGCAGCAGTCGTCATTATTACGTCGACAGTTGCGCCAGCTTGAACGAGCTTGCTGGCAATGTCGGCGGCTTTGTAGGCGGCGATCGAACCGGTCACGCCAAGAACGACATTTTTGCCTTCAAGAGGTGGTCGAGAGATCGATTGATTTGAGCTAATTTCGGGCGACATATCAGGCACCTGAAGCCGGTTTAGGCGTTGTTCATTTCGTGAACGAGTCGAAGCCCTACAAGGGTCAGCTCAGGGTTCACATGGTCGAAAGACTCGGTGTGTTCTGCCATCAGATTCGCCAAGCCCCCTGTAGCTACTACTGTGACATCTTCGGGAGCATCGGGATTCAATTCCACCTTGAATCGAGCGAGCATACCCTCGATTAGTTCGGCGAATCCGTATACGAAGCCTGACTGCATCGAAGCGACGGTGCTCCGACCAATCACTCGGTCGGGTGCAATCAGTTCGACTCGGCGTAGCTGAGAAGTATTGCGGAACATAGCGTCGGCAGCTATTTCCATACCGGGAGATATTGCCCCACCGATGTAGTCGCCCTCGGCTGTGATTGCGTCAAATACCGTTGCTGTGCCGATATCGACAACAACGATTGGTCCGCCGTAAAGCTGATGTGCAGCTACTGCGTCGACGATTCTGTCGGCTCCGACGTCCTGAGTTCGGTCGTAATGGATTCTTATACCGGTGCGAACACCCGGACCAATAACCAATGGAGTTACGTCGGTTAGCGACGAGAGGGCGTCAACGTAGTCTTCCGTCAGGGGAGGGACGACCGAGCATATGACAACGGCGTCGAACGAACTTGGTTCAACGCCTTTAGATTGCAGCACGCCTTTTAGCGCCCATGCGTGTTCGTCGATGGTGCGAGTTTCGCGAGTCGCCAACCGCCAAGTGGCGGTCAGTTCTTGATCGGTGAAGGCACCAATCGTGATGTTCGTATTGCCGATATCGACGGTCAGTAGAGATGTCACTGTTATCCAGTATAAGAGCGTGGCATCGAAATGCACGCTTAAATACACGCGAACGGATTCGGCGCAGATGATGAATTTGTGTGAAGTTAGTTGAAATCGAGTTGGATAGCGTCTCGGTAGAACAAGCCGAGGCGTTCGATTACATCGGTGGCTCGCATGCCCGTTTCGCCCAAATCCTGTCGAGCGGCTTCAGCTGCATAAGCGTGAATGTACACCGCTAGAGCAGCCATTTCGAACAGTTGGTCGGGTTGTTGGGCGACGATCCCGCCGAGCAGCCCGGCGAGCACATCACCACTGCCGCCCTTGGCGAGCCCGGTGTTTATCCAAGGTGAGACTGCAATTCGACCATCTGGATCTGCAATTAGAGTCGAAGCACCTTTGAGTACGACGACTTTGTTGAACTTGCTCGCTGCTTCTTGAGCTATCTGGAGGCGGTTGTTTTGAACTTCGTTGGAAGTCATTCCCATCAGGCGACCCATCTCGCCGGGATGAGGGGTGAGAACCGATGGATTGGTAAATCGTTCCCACCAAAGGTGCGACCCCGAGAGGATGTTCAAGGCATCGGCGTCGAGGACTAACGGGGTGTTGGGGTCGATTTCAGAGAGAACGGTCGATACGAATTTTCTAGCTGCTGAAGATGTGCCGAGACCGGGTCCGATAGTGACAGAGGTTGATTTTGCTGCCAGATCGAGAACCGATTTGGCAGCTTCGGACGCTTGTAGATTATTGTCGGCATTTACGGGCAGGGCTCGATACATCGCCTCTCGGATATCTCCAGCTATTTGGCGATACGCGGGTGCGGGCGTTGCTACGAACGTTAGACCGACGCCAGATCGGGTGGCAGCATCGGTCGCCATCGTTACGGCTCCGAGATAGTCCTTCGATCCGCCGATTATGAGCGCTGAACCGAACGTGCCTTTGTGTCCGCCGAACGGTCGTTCTGGCAAAAACGAGGTGGCAAGTTGTTCGGTAATCAGTTCGGCATCTACTTGCGAGTCGAGGCCTTCAGGAACGCCAATATCAACAACAGATACTTCGCCGGTTACCGACGGATCGGCAGCGATGGCGGGTCCCAACTTTGGATAGCCGAGCATTAGCGTGCGATCTGCTGGGAGTCCTGCGACATCGAATTCACCTGTGTCGGAATTTATGCCAGTTGGTAAATCTAAAGCGATTACTGTCACGCCAGATTCGAGGGCGGCGAACGTGATTGCCGAAAGTGGATCGGCTATGGGGCGTGACGAGCCGATTCCAAGGATAGCGTCGATGATTAGATCGGTTGATTCGAGCAGAGTACGCAGTATTTCCGCACTGGAATCGTTGACGCCATCGACAACAGATACGCCTGCTTCAAGCGCAGAATCTTGCTTGGGATCAGGCGATTTTCTCTTCGTACACAAAACTGCGGTAACGTTCGCACCCCACTTCGCCAGATGTCGACTTGCGACAAAACCGTCGGCTCCGTTGTTACCAGCGCCGATCAAGGTCGTTATTCGCTTACCGAACAGTTCGCTGTGTTCACCGAATTCGTCACGAACGGCTTCAGCGACCGCCAATCCAGCGTTCTCCATTAGCTGATCGAGCGACACGCCTGCTTCAACAGACGATTTCTCGATTTCTCTCATTTGGGTGGCGGTTACGAGTTTCATGGCTTCCAAGCGTCGTCTCTGGCTTCTCCAACTGCTGAAGCCGTTGCAAGTTCACGAGAGTGAGAAAGGCTGAGGGCGATTCGAGTGATGCCCATCTTTTCCGCACGAACTTTCGCCGAGCCGTGCAGTACGACTTCAGGTGGCCCGCCTCGTTTGCGAGTTACCTCAATCGATTTCCACGGAACGCCGCGTACGCCGGTGCCGAGTAACTTCATTACCGCCTCTTTGGCGGCGAATCGACTCGCCAACTGATGCGGACGCCCTTTGGCGTATCGCTGTTCGCCTTCCGTGAAGACCTTCGCAAGAAATCGTTCGGGGTAGCGTTCGAGCACGCCCGCGACTCTGGGAATCTCGATTAGATCGATCCCTGTGTAGATCATCTGGACAGCGCCTCCGGTGGAAACCGTTGAGTAAGGTTCAATTGATGTTCGAAATAATACTTGTTAAGACAATTCTCGGTTAGGATTTATCGACGTAATTACGAAATTCGACACCTCATCTTCCCAACTTAATCAGGCCAACTCGGTCTGGAGGCTAATAACAAGTGACAGCACGGATTATTGACGGCAAAGAAGTCGCCGCGAAGGTTCATGAGGAAGTCGCCGCCGGAGTTGCAGAATTCAAAGAGCAGCACGGAGCGATTCCAGGCTTAACTGTTGTGTTGGTCGGCGACGATCCCGCTTCGCATTCGTACGTTAAAGGAAAAGAACGTGCCTGTGAGAAGGTTGGAATAGCGACCGAGACGATTATTCGGGATTCATCGATAACTCAGGAAGAGTTACTTGGGATTGTCGAAGGTCTAAACGCTGATCCAGTCGTGAACGGTATTCTTGTTCAGCTTCCGTTACCTAGGCATCTCGACGAAGACGCTGTTATTCATGCCATCGATCCGATGAAAGATGTTGACGGACTTCATCCCGAAAACGCCGGATTGCTGATGCTTGGACAGCCTAGATTTGCGCCAGCAACTCCCCTTGGTGTGCAGCGAATGCTCGTTGAACAGAACGTCGATATGAACGGTGCGCGTGTCGTTATCGTCGGTCGAAGCAAGCTCGTTGGTATGCCACTTACCGCTCTTCTTCTACAGAAGGGCATTGGTGCCAACTCGACAGTAACTGTTTGTCACACCGGAACCAAAGATATGGCTGCCGAAACCCGCAGGGCCGATGTTTTGATTGCCGCCGCAGGATTTCCCGGAGCGGTTACTGCCGACATGGTGAAGCCCGGAGCAGTGGTTATCGATGTCGGAGTATCACGTGTCGATGATTCGACTCGTAAACGTGGGTATCGATTGACCGGAGATGTTGAATTTGAAGGAGCGTCAGAAGTTGCTTCAGCGATTACCCCCGTACCGGGTGGGGTTGGTCCGATGACGATCGCAATGCTGCTGGTAAATGTGTTACAAGCCGCAAAATTGGCTGTAACAAACTGAGAACACATTCGAGATTCCGCTAATTTACGGTAGAATGACCGTTTCGCCGCTGACGCCAGCGTTACGATCAGGGTAGTCAACTAGGCGTCGATAATACGTTTGTTCGCATCTGATAATTTATGGCAAGTTCCACGAAATCCAGCGCAAAACCCTCTTCGAAAAAAGCGAAGTCATCAAAGAACGTAAAAAGTAGTTCTTTGGGTATGGATGGCAATGGCGTGGATGGCGTGACGGACAATCTCGATCTGTATCGGCAGATGTATCTCATCCGAGAGTTCGAGCTGGCGTGTGGCGAGAACTACTCGAAGGGTCTGATTCGCGGATTCCTTCACCTCTATATTGGTCAAGAAGCCACTGGTGTCGGAGCAATTTCGACACTTCGCGACGATGATTACGTTGTTAGCGCCTACCGAGATCACGGTCATGCCTTGGCGCGTGGAGTCGACGTGAACCGCTCGATGGCAGAACTTTTCGGCAAAGCGACCGGGACTTCCAAAGGCAAGGGCGGGTCGATGCACCTGTTCGATGTCGCAAAAGGTTTCATGGGTGGTCACGCTATCGTTGCCGGGCAATTACCGCTTGCTGCCGGCCTTGCAATGGCGCAGCAGTACAACGATACCGATGCACTTACTATTTGCTTCTTCGGCGACGGATCGACAAATCAAGGTTTGTACCACGAGACGATGAACTTAGCCGCTGTTTGGAATCTGCCGGTTTTGTTCTTCCTTGAAAACAATATGTACGGAATGGGCTCTCCGATCGAAAATGTTCGTGCTGGCGGAATCGACTTCTACCCAGGAATGGCAACTTACGGAATTCCAGCTGCCGAAGTAGACGGTATGGACGTTCTCGCAGTCAAAGAAGCGACAGAACTTGCAGTTGCCCGAATTCGGAACGGAGAGGGTCCTCAGTTCATTGAGGCTAAGACCTTCCGTTTCGTAGGCCATTCGATCGCCGACGGTCAAAAGTACCGTGGGCAGGAAGAGGTCAAGGAATGGGAAGAGCGCGATCCTGTCGCAACTTTCCCAGCCAAACTGATCGAAATGGGGCTCGCAACCGCCGACCAGATCGCTGAGATCAAAGCGGGTGTCGATGAAGTTGTAGCAACTGCAGTGAAATTTGCTAAAGACAGCCCCGAACCCGAACTATCTGAAATCCACAACGACGTACTCGCCTAACTCATATGCCAGAAATTGTTCTAAGAGAAGCATTAAAACGAGGGCTTGAAGAAGCACTCGAAAACGACCCACGTGTGTTCATCATGGGTGAAGATATTGGTGAATACGGCGGTGCATACGCGGTAACCGACGGCTTCCTAAAGAAGTTTGGTGAAAAGCGGATCAAAGACACGCCAATTTCCGAACAGGCTTTCTTGGGTGCCGGTATTGGTGCGGCAGCAGCCGGACTTCGACCTATCGTCGAGTTCATGTCGATGTCGTTCACTCTGGTCGCATTCGATCAAATCGTGAACATGGCGGCAAACCTGCGATACATGTCGGGCGGACAAATTAGCGTTCCAATGGTCATTCGAGCACCAACCGGTGCCGGAGTTCAACTGGGCGCTACTCACTCACAGAGCTTCGAAACATGGCTGGCTGAAGTGCCGGGTATGAAAGTCGTTTGCCCTTCGACGCCATA
>JABIHL010000009.1 GCA_018649665.1 Chloroflexota bacterium
GACACAGGACCACTTGAGAACTACGCAAGCACGCCTTGGGACTGGCCTCGTGGAATCCAGATGAGCGCACTTGCCCGTGGTGGTAAGAGCCACGGTCTGGAAAACCCAGAGTCGACTGCTAACTATCAGGCTGTCTCTGGTGAGTCATCACTACAAGGCAGGCTAGACCTGAACAACGGTTACGCTGACTGGATGAGCGAATGGCTCCCAGGATTCGGAATCGTTGCGTCACCAAGTCTGCTCGTGTTCAACCCCAACAGCATTTCCTCATGGGATATGGAGTTGGGCTTGCGACAGACAAGCAACTCACCTGAGTTCATCAAGCTGAAGTAGTAAATTCCTTCTTCCAAAGAGACCGACCCCGCGATCCTAGGATTGCGGGGTCGGTCTCTTTGGAATTGACCTAGGCACTAAATGCAAAAGTTTTTTATTCGACGTCTGATATTCGCGATTCTCACGCTATGGAGTATCACGTTCGTCGTGTTCGGTCTCTCGAGAATGGGTCCAGACCCACTCCTTATATATGTACGAGATGATTCCTATGGAATCAGCGAAGAAACACTCGAGAAACTAAGAGCGAAATGGGGCCTCGACCGACCGTTTCATATCCAGTATCTACGCTGGATGGGAGCAATCACTCGGGGCGATTTTGGTGAGAGTATTGCTGCCCAGCGGCCAGTCACCAAAATTATTGCAGAACGACTACCCGCCACTCTTCAGTTGGCCATTGTCGCTTGGATATTGGCGTCTATTCCTGGAGTAGGTTTGGGGGTGTTATCGGCTGTCAAGCGAGGTTCGATGTGGGATTATTTCACCCGAACCCTTGCACTTATCGGGCAGGCTACTCCATCGTTCTGGCTGGCCATTCTGATGATCTTATTAGTGGCAGTCAGGCTTGAATGGTTACCTCCTGCGACCAAAGCGGCTTCTACGGAATCGTTTATGACTCAGGCATCATATTTTGTGCTGCCTGCCATGGTTCTTGGATTTGACCCATGGGCTACCTATCTGCGGCTAACCCGTTCTTCGATGCTTGAAGTACTTGATTCTGAGTTCGTAAAACTTGCTCGGGCAAAGGGTGTTTCAGGCAGGGGCGTTATTTGGAGACACGCGCTTCGTAACGCGTTGATCCAACCACTGACGGTATCTGCGTTGGTGCTTGCGTCCTTTATTACAGGAAGTGTTTTTGTTGAGACCGTATTTGCCTGGCCTGGAATTGGCCGACTGGCAGTTCAAGCGTCGCTCGACAACGACTTCCCCGTTCTAGCTGGAGTTGTGTTGTTATTTGGTAGTGCCTACGTGTTTATGAATTTCATTGCGGATGTCTTATATGCGGTTATCGATCCAAGGATCCGGTATGACTAATCAATCATTAGTCGCCCAGTCGACATTTATGCGCGTTGTAGCTGTGCCTATGCAGGTGTTTAGATTCACTAAACGCTGGCCCATAATCCCAGCTGTGATCATGTTTTTGATTGTTTTTGGTGCGGTTTTCGCGCCTGTAATTGCTCCATTTGAACCTCAAAAGGGTGACTTGCGAGCAAGGAACATCCCTCCGGTTTGGCTGGATGGTGGCGACTCAACGCACTGGCTCGGTACCGATAATCTCGGCCGGGACGTGTACAGCCGTATGTTGTACGGAGCACGGATTTCGTTATTCGTAGCAGCTGTGGCTGTCTCGTTTGGCTTAATCATGGGCACGCTCACAGGAGTCGTTGCCGGATATTACGGTGGCATGGTTGACGAAGTGCTAATGCGACTCGTAGATCTTTGGTCGTCTTTACCATTTTTGTTAATCGCGTTAATCGTCGCGATCAGCGTGGGCCCAAGTTTGGGCATGGTAATCGCGCTACTTGCCGTCAGTTCTTGGTCGGCAGGTTCCAGAAATATCCGTGGTGAGGTTCTGTCTTTACGAAACAGAGAATACGTACATATGGCGAGGGTTATGAACGCCTCGGATGTTCGGATTATTCTCCGTCACCTTTTACCTAATGTGATGCACGTGGTCATCGTCATTACGACTCTTCGTACAGGTTCGATGATCATTGCGGAAGCCGGACTGAGTTTCTTGGGCGTTGGCGTGCCCGCATCGGTGCCGACATGGGGCCTAATGATCGCTCAAGGTCAGAAGTTTTTGACGACCACTTGGTGGATGTCGATCGCCCCTGGAGTAGCGATTTTCTTGATCGTTTTGTCATTCAACTTCCTTGGAGACTGGTTACGAGACAGATTCGATCCTCGCCTGAACCAATTGGACTAAATGAGCACTAATAACAAACGGACAGATCGGTAGTCGGATATGAGCTTTGATCTCGTCATAGAAAACGGGTTGGTTGTGGATGGAACTGGGGCTCCTGGGAAGTATGCTTCCGTCGGAGTTACCGGAACAAAGATCACTGCTATTGGTGATCTATCTGCTGCCGATGCAAAAAGAAAAATCGATGCGACTGGTCACGTAGTTTCACCCGGCTTCATTGATACACATGCTCACTCTGACGGTGCGCTCCTAAACGATGGGCAACATGCCGAAGGAATACGCCAGGGTATAACCACCGAAATCGTAGGACCGGACGGGCTCACCTACGCTCCCCTGCCGCGACCCGAGTACCTTATGTATCGGCAGTATCTATCTGGTCTTCTCGGCTTGCCGCCAGAAGATTTGGATATGTCGTCAATAAGTTCGGCTCTCGACAACTACCACCACAAAACTGCCCCCAACGTTGCAATGTTCCTCGGACATGGTCCGATTCGACTTGGTGCCGTCGGGATGGAAGATGTGCCGTTGCGTGGTGAAGTGCTCAAGCAAGCAACCCAAACGATGGAAGAATCGTTTGAACAGGGAGCTTGTGGTTTCGCTACCGGCCTTTCCTATTACCCGAATTCATTCTCAGATTCCGAAGAATTGGTTCAATTGTGCAAAGTGGCAGCACGCTACGATAAAGCCTTTTCTATTCATACCCGAAATCACAATATTGATCGTGCATATTTCGGTGGTGGAGTCGAAGAGGCACTCGAAATAGGTCGTCGTTCAGGTGTCAAAGTTCACATCGAGCACTACCGCACCAGTGCTGGTAACGCCGGTCAGGTCGATCAGATCATGGAGCCGATCGAGCGTGCAAAAGCTGATGGCGTCGATGTAACTTTGGAGCTATATCCATACCCGGTCGGCTCTGGACATCCACTATCTCACTTCCCAAGTTGGTTCCATGAAGGCGGAACCGAAGTTGCTCTTCGCAGGCTTGCCGACCCTGAAACCAAGGCAATGCTGATTCGTGAGCTGGAATCCCGCGATCCTGAAATATTGCACAACTATAGTTGGACATGGATTGCCTCGGATGCAAATCGACATTACGAGGGCATGAGCTTTGGTGATGTTGCTACAGAGCGAGGAACATCGATCGAGCAGATGATCTGTGAAGTGATGCTCGAAGAGAGATTCTCATGTGGTCTTCGTGGCGTACCACCTCAAAGCGCCCGTCTGTGGCGCGCTGTTGAAGAAGACGTAATGAGTCTGCTTGATCGCCCTGACTACATGGTAGGTTCCGATGCTATTCCCGTGGGCGGGTTACAACACCCTCGGGCATGGGGTACCTTTCCGCGAATAGTGGGCAGGCTGCGTCGAAGGCACGGATACCCGATTGAGCAAGTTATACAACGGGTGACTCAGAATCCGGCACGCAGGTTTGGATTGGCCGAACGTGGTGAGATCCGAGAGGGTTTCCAAGCCGATATTTGCATTTTCGACCCCGAAATGATCAACGATTTATCTTCATTTGAAGACCCCATGATGCACCCCATCGGCATCCCTCATGTGCTCGTGAATGGCCAGTTAGTGGTCGAAAATTCCGAGTGCACAGGAATCATGTCCGGTGAAGGTATTCGCGCTGTATAGCAGCGATTGAAAGAGTTTTAGATTGACTATTAGCAACCGTGTTTACGATGAACTTGGGATAAAGCCTGTAATTCACGCTGCAGGAACAATAACTTCGTTCGGTGGCTCTATGCCTCGGCCTGAAGTTGTTGAAGCCATGGCTATGGCATCAACTTCGTTTGTAGGACTGGTAGAGCTAAACGAGAAAATTGGCGAGTACATCGCTCAGATCAGTGGCTCCGAAGGTGGCATGGTAGTGAGCGGAGCTGCCGGTGGTGTTGTGCTTTCAATGGCAGCATGCATGACGGGCAAAAACGTGGGATTTGTGCGCCAGTTACCCAACACGAACGGTATGAAAAATGAATTGGCGATTCAGAAAATCCATCGTGGTGGGTACAGCGACATGTACACATTCGCTGGCGCTAAATTCAGCGAGGCTGGATCGGTAAACGGTTGTCTTGCTGAAGAGCTAGATCTGGCAATAAATGAAAACACAGCCGCAGTTGCATATTTGTTCGGCCCTGGCGTGCTGACTAACGGGCTTTCATTGCGCGAAGTCGCTGATATTGCTCACGCCCGGGGTGTTCCGGTCATCGTTGATGCAGCTGCCATGTTGCCACCGAAATCTAACCTGCGAAAGTTTATTTCCGACGGTGCTGATTTGGTGACGATGTCTGGCGGAAAATACATTCGAGGGCCTCAAGGCGCTGGCTTGTTGTTTGGTAGGAAAGATCTGATAGAAGCAGCGACTTTGAATACGGCGCCGAACCATTCGATCGGTCGACCTCAGAAGGTTACGAAAGACGAAATGATCGGTCTGTACACAGCATTGAAGCTGTTCATGGAATCTGACGACGAAGCGCAGTTCGAGTCGTACCGAGAAACATTGGGGCCAATTCAGAAAATACTGAGTGATGTAAAAGGGATCGATCTCGCGATCAAATTCTCAGCATCGAAGTATCACGTACCGACTTTGGTCATCGGTCTGAATTCCGATCAGACGGGTCGAGACCCGAAAGAGATGCTGAAGCAGCTTCTTGACGGTGAGCCACGAGTATTCATGACGTACGACGCCAATGAAGATGCGATGTCTGTGAATCCGATCAACCTGCAACCCGGCGAAGGTCCCGTTCTTGCAGCCAGATTAGTCGAAGTGCTCGGCTAACATTTTTTCACCGGAGTTCTAGTCAGGCAGATATTTTGGTTGTTCTGCCCGATTAGTGCTCCGGTGTTATTTTTTTTACGTCTGATGAGACCGAAAAACGGCGCAACGTCTGCCCCGCCTACGCCAGTGCTGGATTCGTTGGAGGGGTCGCAGACCAATGATCGCGAGATTTGCCGTTCTTGTCCCAAACTACCTTCCCACCTTTGACGGTCATCTGAACCACAATTCGTTTGTCCGTCGGGAACACTCGATACCCGGTTCCATTATCAGTCAGTCCGAAATCGCCTTCAGCGATTTCTAGCACAGCGATATCAGCCAATGCTGTCTGTCCAAGGTTTCCTAATTCAGGATGCCCGATCGCTACAGCGGGATCCCAAGTCGAACGCTTGACCACGTCCGGTAGATCCATTCCGAGCGCAAGAAGCTTCGTCATCGTCTCTGGCATCGTCGCTTGGTTGTACATTAGGCTTGGTTCATGCATATCTGTGGAGACAGTGTCTGGAACGAAACCCTGCTCGATCGCAGCCTTTGCTACCCGGAACGAGAAACTGCCCGAACCGTGGCCGACATCGAACTTCACGCCACGTTCACGTGCCTCGAAAAAGTATGGTTTCACCTTGTCGTTCACATCGGTCATCGGCTTGCTGAGAGCGTAGCAATGAGTCACCATATCGCCGGGTCGCAAGTGCTCGAGCATCATTTCGTCCATCGGTCGAGTATGAATCGGCGACTGATCGACCATCACGAACACACCTGTGTCATCAGCTGCCTGAATTCCGCGGTCAAGAGGTTCCCATCCTGGCCCCATGTAGTGAGCAACTTTTACACCAACGATTCGATCAGGACGTTGGGCGATTTTATCGGCCGTTAGTTCCGCGCTCATGTCTTCGATATCTTGCTCGGGAAGCCCAACCATTCCCTCACCAACAATGTTGAGAAGGGCGAAGATATTCATGATCGACGGGCTGATCACTGACTCATTAAAATGATCAAATGTAAGGTGACCGGAACCGCCAGCATCTACTGCGGTAGTTGTCCCCTGTGGAATGCAGTGAGCATCGGGAAGCACCGAACCGATTATGCCGTAGAAGTGCGCATGGATATCGACCAAACCGGGTGTAACCACATGACCAGATACATCGGCAACGGTTCTTGCCAGAGCCGGAGAAATGTCTTTAGCAACAAGTGCAATGTGCCGACCTGAAATCGCCACGTCCAGAAGATCGTCGACGTTGTTGGCGGGGTCGATAACTCGTCCGCCCTTTAGTAACAAATCGTAAGTGCGTATCGACGATTGTTGGCTAGTCATTGAGTGCTCCCGTAGCTTGGCTGATCATCACGATATTAATTTCGATGTAGCCGACATATTAGTGAAGTAAGTAGTAAATAAAGTCTGCTAACGGAACTAATTCATTCATTTACGCATTAGTTTCCGGACGGGGAACAAATATGTATTCCACGATAAATCGAGCCAGCCCCGGAAATATTTGAAGTAGCGTGCCACTTTTGCTATTGATTCAAGAGTGTTATTTAGTATTTATGCCCATCGATAAATACATCAGTTTCCCGTCCACGAATACATGAATACTCGACTCTCAAAATCGTAACTTAGTTTGTATTCGCACTGAGTTCGAGTCAATCGAAGATTAATAGCCTCGATAACTACGATTAATCGCTATGAAACAGCCACTTAATGCTCGTCATCCGACTAATATGTCGCTGTCCGGCGAATTTGAGACTAAATTATTTCTGAGCATGCAATTTCTGAGGCTTTCATGACAACGGCAAACGCAGCAGCGCATAAGTACGATTTGCTACTAAAGGGTGGACGAGTTATCGACCCCGCCAACAACGTCGACGGTCTTCTAGACGTCGCGATTGTGGGGCGTCATATCGCCCGAGTAGCAAAGGATATTTCTCCACAAGAATCACGCCGTACTGCCGATGTTTCAGGGCTCGTGGTGGCTCCGGGTTTAATCGATTTGCATGCCCATTTTTACGGTTACGCTGCAGCAGTGCTCCCAGACGCTCACTGCCTGCCTGAGGGAACGACAACTGCGGTCGACGTGGGTGGTTCGGGACACCTAACGTTCGATGATTTTGATCGAACGATCATCTCCCGTTCTCGAACCAATGTGTTCGCCCTACTCAACATTGCTGGTGAAGGAATGGTTGGGCTCCCGGAGCAAGATATGGAAGGAATGAGCGTCGATCTAACATCAGCGAAAATTGCTCAGCGCCCCGATCGTATTGTTGGGGTGAAAGTTGCGCACTACCGTGGTCCTGGTTGGCAACCACTCGACCGGGGTGTTCAAGCCGCCGAAAACACCGGTGTGTTCGTGATGGTCGATCAAGCGCCAATTAAATCTCGACCCAACAACGAAATGTTGCTGGAACACTTGCGTCCCGGCGATATGACCACACACTGCTACGGATTCGACAAACCGATGATCGACTCGAACGACAAAGTCAAGCCATACTTTTTCGAGGCACGTGAACGGGGTGTGAAGTTCGATGTTGGTCACGGCGCAGGTAGCTTCTCATTCAGAATCGCAAAGGCTGCTATCGAACAGGGCTTCCCGCCTGACACGATTTCTACGGACATGCACACATCGAGCATTCTCGTGAACCAAGGAACGATGCCAGAAACGATGACGAAACTTTTGGCACTTGGCATGGAACTGCCGGATATCATCGCCCGTTCCACTTGGGTTCCTGCACAAACTATCGGACACACAGAACTCGGAAACATCGGACAAACGGCATTCGCCGATATCGCCGTACTCGAAATTGCCGAGGGTGATTTTGGCCTAACTGACAATGGATCTGGAAATCGAGCATTCCGTACAAATCGACGAATTGTGTGCCAGATGACTATCAAGGACGGACAAGTTGTGTGGGATAAGAACGCCAGGTCACGTGACGATTGGACGAATACACCACCGACAAATCCGGTCACTGTGTAGATACGAATCAAAGCCAACAACAGAGTGATCACAGCAGGTCGATAACCGAAAAGATGGTTTTTTTGTCCTTCTCATTACTTACAAGTCCGAAATAGATGTAATTCGATGATCAATACAACAAATCAAACCGACTCGGCTAAACGTCGCTCTGAACTGGTTCGTTCTCCAGAATCTATCGTGTTTTCGGGAGACGGTGAACCCCAATCGCCCGAGTCGATTATCGAGCGACTCAACTCCTTGCTTGCTGCAGGTGATCTTCACCCAGACGCATATTCTTTGGGTGGAAGCGTCGAAGAATTCGAACGTCGAATGGCGGATGAATTAGGAAAAGAAGCAGCCATTTGGATGCCTACAGGCACATTGGCTAATCAACTGGCACTGCGGCGTCACAGCGGAACCAACGCCCGGGTCGTTTTGCAAGAACAGAGCCACATATATCAAGATGAGGGCGATGCACTCGCACGGTTGAGCGGTCTAAACGCTATTCCACTAGCGAAGGACAAACCTTACTTCACGGCGACAGAGCTACAAGAAGCCTTACATCGCTCAGTAACCGGCAGGGTTTTGAACCCTGTGGGTGCGGTTTCGATCGAAAGTCCGGTTCGGAGGCAGGCAGGTCAGGTCGTTCCATGGGGCGAGATTCAGTCGATAACTCAGCTATGTAAAAAAATGGGCATTCCAGTTCATTTAGACGGGGCCAGACTGTACATGATGTCGGCTTCAACTGGCATTGGTATCAAGGAATATTCTGAATTATTCGACAGTGTCTACGTTTCGACTTGGAAGTATTTCGGATCACCGTTCGGGGCTATTCTCGCCGGAACCAGTGAATTTATTGAAGGCATGTTCCACGACCGTAGGATGTTCGGCGGAGGCTTACCGTCGGGATACATGGCAACCGCGCTTTCCTTGAACGGTATGGATGGTTTTGTTGATCGATTTGGTGAATCACTCGACAAGGCGAAAGCACTCTTCGCTATTTTGAACAAACTGCCCGGCATCGGGATTCACCAGTTCGAGCACGGATCCAACGTTTTTGAACTACGACTTGGTGACGAAATAGATACCGATCAGTTCGTTGAATCTCTACTTGATTTCAAAATAGTGATTCCTTGGCTAAAGAGCGAATGGCCGCTTCCGTTATTACACGTCAACAGCTCGATGCTACGACAAACTAATGATGAAATCGTCAAAGCTTTTTCATCTGTCTTAACAGCACACTCTTGATCATCCAACCAGTTTCGTTTGAAACAGATATCACTTCACCCCTTACGGAGAATTACTAATGACCTCAGCAAACTCGACCGGTTCTGCTCAGTTCGACGGGCTCGGTCTAAAGAGAGTCATCAACGGCAGGAGCTGGGTAACGATACTTGGCGGAAGCCGGATGCCTGAAGAAGTTCAGCAAGCGATGGCAGAAGCGGCGAACACGTTCATCGATTTCCACGAGCTGAATAAGCGCGCTGGTGAAGTAATAGCGCAGTACACCGGAGCAGAGGCCGGACTCGTCGTCGCAGGAGCATCCGCAGGGCTCTTAGTACAAGCAGCGGCTGTGATGGCAGGTTCAGACCCAGAACGTATTTTGCGGTTGCCAGATACGACTGGAATGAAAGATGAAATTTTGATTTTCGAAAATCATCGTTTTGGATTCGAAATATGCTACCGAACGGCTGGGGCGAAGCTAAAGGAATGGGGTAAAGGCGAGGGTTCTCTTTCTGAGCAATTGACCAATGCTATCGACGAAAAAACCGCAGCAATCGCTTACGTATTTAGCCCTTGGATGTCATGCGACCTGTCGCTACGAGAAGTCGTTGCAATTGCCCACGCACGTGATATTCCTGTAATCGTCGACGGCGCTGCGATGCTACCGCCAGCCGACAATCTGACCCGATACATCGCGGATGGTGCTGATCTCGTAACTTTCTCAGGTGGTAAGGGTCTTCGCGGGCCACAGTCAACCGGCATTCTTGCCGGTAGGGCCGATCTCGTTGAAGCCGCTCGATTGAACATGTCGCCTCATGCCTCAGTTGGCAGAGGATCTAAGGTTGCAAAAGAGGAAATTGCAGCCACTCTCGCAGCATTGAATAGGTTCGTTTCGATGGATCACGAGGCCGAATGGGCGACATGGCGGGGCTGGTCGGAAACTATTACCGCTGTGGGCAAGGGAATCAAAGGCTTGCGCCCGGTCATCGAAGATGGCGATCCTAACCGTCAGGGTCCCACTGCCGTTTTCTATTTTGATGAAAACTGGGAAGGACCTTCATCCAAGGAAATTCAGGATGCATTGTCGGCGGGCGATCCATCTATCCATGTGGGTGTTGGTAGTTACGGTGACGAGTTGTACGTAAGCCCCGTAGCTCTCGAACCGGGCGAGGCTGAACTTGTCGCAAGCGCACTGCGTGAACAGTTCGCCTAATCTCGAATACAACCCGACTATAGCGTCGCTTTCGCCAAACCAAGCACAGAACAATATTGAGGATTAGTGATGGTCGTAGACAGAAATTACCGCTGTAGTGTCACCAAACCAGATGATTTTGATGATTTCTGGGATGGAGTGTTGGATGACGTTAATTCCATTGATTTAGACCCGAGCATGGAAATCGATCCTCTTCGTTCTAACGACGAAGTTGACGTGTATCAGGTGTTCTACAACAGTTTGGATCACGTGCGAATCTCCGCATGGTATTCGGTGCCTAAAAATGCGACCGGAAAATTACCAGCGATGATTCAATTACCCGGCTACCAGAGTGACCCACCGATAGCCCGAGAATGGGCTGTTAAGGGGTACGCCTGCATTTCCGTCAATCCTCGCGGAAAGGTCCGAAGCAGGTCGCAGTTCGATCCCGGGTATCCGGGTCTTCTCACCTATGGAATCGTAGATCGCAATTCGTACACGTATCGAGGGTTCTACGTAGACGCATGGCGAGCCGTTGATTTTTTACTTGGACGAACAGAAGTCGATGGCACTCGGATCGGAGCGGTTGGAGGTAGTCAAGGCGGAGGATTAGCGATAACCATTGCGGCGATGCGGAAAGAGATAACTGCCGCGTCGATCAGCGCTCCTTATCTCTGCGGCTACATGGATGCGATCGAACTAACACACGCATACCCGTTCCATGAGATCAATGATTATCTGCACACTTACCCGGAACGAAGAGCCGACGTTGAACGGACTATAGCGTACTTTGACGGCATCTCTTTTGCCGACAAAATCACGTGCCCTGTCATAGTCAATGTCGGACTTCAGGACAACGTCGTTCCACCAGAAACCGGATACGCTGTTTTCAATGCCATATCGAGTGAAAACAAGAAATTCTATGAGTACGACGGGCATGGTCACGACGCCGGAAAATACATCCACGGTGCCATTGTCGATGAGTTTTTTGCAACCCATTTGAAAAGGGGTAACTAAAGATATGACCTCCCAATCACCGGTCGGTTTTGAAGAGTTCTGGAACGATATCGACAAAGATCTTGCCAGTTACCCAATAGCGCCTGAAATCGAACATATTCCGATGCGCTCGACTGAAGCCGTAGATCTGTATGGAGTTCGGCTTACGAGCGTCGGCCCTTATCGACTATTCGCGTATCTGAGCATCCCAAAAGGACCAGGTCCATTTCCAACGATCTACTATGTTCCGAAAAACGGCAGTGTTCATGAAGTTATTCCTCAGGGAACCGCTACCGGAATTCGTGAGCGATATCTAACCTTTTCAATCGCTAGTCGCGGGATGAGAAACTCAGATCGACCTTATGCAGCGATGTTTCCTGGACAGCTGACCGATGGTCTGGAAGATGCCAATTCGTACGTCTATCGCGGGATCGCCTCAGACGCTTTGAGGGGGTTGGAATACCTGATCACAAGACCTGAAGTGGATAAATCGAGAATCGTTGCGTGGGGCAACGACAATGCACTACTCGCCGCGGCACGGCGTAATGAAATAACGCATGTCGTATCGACGCCTGCTTATCTGCTCGACACCGTGGAGCATGCAGTAACAACCTCTTCGTATCCTCTTGCAGAATTCAGCGATTATCTGCGGTTGTACTCGGAACGAACAAACGAGGTAAAAGCAACATTGTCGATGTACAACTTGCGATGGCATGCATCCTCAATAAACGCTGAAACCCTTCTGAGAGCGGAACATGCGGGCGGTATTTACAATCCTAATGTATTGGGCGAGCTTGAAAAACGTATTTCAGGAAATGTGACAATCCATGAATCAGAGCAGTCGAGTTTCAAGGACGGGCTGTTCGCTGAGAAGTGGTTGACGCAAAAACTAATCGGACCCAACGCCGTGCCGATTGTTCCAGAGCACTGGCAAAGCTACGTGTGAGCATTTTCGCACTCGTAGCCACTACCTGAGTACGTCAGTGCCGACCGCCCCACAACGTTCCGGCCGGTTGCTTCGTCTTCCTCGACACATATTCAGAAATAGACCTGTTTAGATTCGTGTTGTAGCTGTCACTTCAACGACATTATCGAGAGAAAAGCCAATAACTACGTTTGCCTGTCGACAAGTGGCGCGGTGAACCATTCACCACTCGAATCCCTCGCTCGCAGGAGCTATGAAACCAGTACTATTTTCATCGCCGGAACTAGCCACACTGATGCCAATAAAGGCGCATCATGGCTCTGATGTCATTTAATACCCGGTTGTCCGGTTATGATGTCGAACTCGGGTGAACGGAAAACGCTTTCGATTCGTGAAGCCCTATGTCATATTCAAACTGAAGACACGCCCGACTAGTGTCAGTTAGGAAAACTATGAGTGATTACAGATTTGAGACTCTCCAACTGCACGCAGGACAGGAACCCGATCCAACTACGAACGCACGTGCAGTTCCGATTTACCAAACATCGTCGTATGTGTTCAACAGCGCCGAACATGGTGCGAATCTATTTAGTCTTGCTGAATTCGGGAACGTATACACCCGAATCATGAACCCTACGAACGATGTGTTCGAAAAACGAATTGCGGCTCTTGAGGGCGGAATGGCAGGACTAGCCACCGCTTCTGGACAGTCGGCGCAGTTCATTGCTTTCACGAACATTCTCCAGGCTGGCGACAATCTTGTATCGTCTCCTTTTCTCTACGGTGGAACATACCAGCAGTTGAAGGTTCAGTTACCTCGGATTGGGATTACAACAAAATTCTCTGTTGATGACACTGCAGAAGAGCTAGAAAAGCAGATCGACAGCAAGACGAAGGCGATTTTCTTGGAATCGATGGGCAACCCACGATTCAACATTGCAGACCTCGATGCGATTTCAGCGATGGCCAAGAAGCACGATTTGCCGCTTATCGTCGACAACACGTTAGGGGCCTCCGGTGCGTTGATACGACCAATTGATCACGGTGCGGACGTTGTTGTTCAGAGTGCTACCAAATGGATCGGTGGGCACGGAACGACTATCGGTGGAGTTATCGTCGACGCTGGTACGTTCAATTGGGGCAATGGGAACTACCCGCTGTTCACTGAGCCAAGCGATTCCTACCACGGTCTAGTTCACTGGGGTGCGTTTGGATTCGGTTCAGATATTTGCAACATGCTTGGTGTTCCAGAAGGACGAAACGTTGCTTTCGCGATGAGGGCACGACTTGAAGGCTTACGTGACTACGGTCCGTCGCAATCACCGTTCAACTCGTTCTTGTTACTTCAAGGAGTTGAGACCCTTAGCCTTCGTGTTGAGCGCCACACTGCCAACGCTCTTGAACTTGCTACATGGCTCGAATCCAATCCTGCTGTAAAAGCAGTGAGTTACCCAGGACTGGAATCCAGCCCGTACAAGGCGCTTGCTGACAAGTACACACTTCGCGGGGCTGGCGCAATGCTGAACTTCGAATTGAACGGCGGGCATGAAGACGCTGTTACGTTCATCGACAGCTTAAAATTAGCTAGCCACTTGGCAAACGTTGGTGATGCGAAGACGTTGGTTATTCACCCTTCTTCAACTACTCACCAGCAGTTGGGTGCAGAAGACCAGCTTGCTTCTGGTGTGACGCCAACTATGGTTCGTGTGTCGGTTGGGCTTGAGCACATCGAAGACATCAAGGAAGACTTCCAAGCTGCGTTCAACGCTATCGGATAGCTCTTAGGTAAAAAAAATATGCCGATCACGAACGTGTGAAATCGTTTGTGATCGGCGATTACTTTTATGACACTAATTCTTCCAACGAACTATCACGCGCTTCCCCAGATCGAACAGAATCGAGTGAAGTGGGTACCTGTTCCACAGGCTGAAAAGCAGGATATTCGACCGCTTCGGATCGGCATCATGAACATCATGCCGCTCGGAGAGCAGTACGAATTTAATTTGCTGCTTCCATTGGGCTTGTCGGTTTTGCAGATCGAACCAGTTTGGATTCGATTGGAATCCCATCAATACAAAACGTGGGAGCCGGGTCATCTTGATGATCACTACGTCAGCTACGCAGAGGCGACCAAAGATTCAGCGCTGGATGGATTAATCATTACTGGTGCTCCGGTCGAGCATCTCAAATTCGAAGAAGTCGCCTATTGGAACGAATTCACTGAAATCGCAAAGCATGCGCGCGAGAACACACCAAGCACTCTTGGAATCTGTTGGGGTGCATTCGCACTGGCGTACTTAGAGGGCATCAGCAAGATAGATTTCGAACGGAAACTATTCGGTGTATTCGAACTGAACAATCTCGACCAAGAGCACTACATCATGGGTGCCATGGACGACGCATTCCTTTCGCCACAAAGTCGTATGGCTGGCATGTCAGACGACGAACTTCTTCAAGCAAGAGATCAAGGGAAAATCAATCTTCTAGCGCATGGACCTGAGTCGGGTTATTCGATCTTTGAGACCACGGATCGAAGAGTTTTGATGCATCAGGGGCACCCGGAGTACAGTTCCAGCCGACTGGCGTACGAAGTTACCAGAGACGCCGATGAAGCCTCGGTTTCGTCTGTGGAAAATTTCGACCCGGAGAACCCGGTCAATCGATGGAGAATGCACCGAAACACGTTTTTCCACCAATGGCTTCGTTACTGCTACACCCAGATCAGCATGGGTTCAGGCGACTAGTTCTTCAATATTCTGTCTCCCTCGATCCTCTGTCTTGACTGCCGCTGCTACGGGCGGCATCGTGGTGAGTCGCTCACGATGAGCAAATTGTTTGGCATGTGCCTTTCAAATGCGTTTCGAACCAGCTGGTCAATCCCCTGATCCACTCACATCATCTTCGGGTGAAATGTAGTATCTCGATTGCCAGTCATGTCCGGCATCCAAAGGGTGCCAATAGAGAGCCGTAGATGGAGCAGCCAAATCCCAGACACCTCAGTCGACAAATCACCTGAATCTCAGGGAACATTTGGACTCGGCAGAATTTATCGGGGTTGGTACGTCATCGGAGTATCAGCGCTGTCGATCGGCGCGGTGCTCGGCACCGTACAGTTCGCATTTGGATTTTTCATCGAGCCTCTTGAAGCAGAGTTCGGCTGGACTCGAACCCAAGTCAACGTATCGCTAAGCATCGGAGTTGTGACCAGCTTCCTGTCGCCGGTCGTAGGCAATTTGATGGATCGATTCGGTGCGAAATGGACGATGGCCGTGTCGATTCTTCTGGTCGCCAGTGCGTTCTTGCTGCGGTCGGTGATGACCGAACTTTGGCAGTTCTATCTCTTCAGCGGAATCATGTTCGCTGGGACGCCCGGTGCGACGATGATGCCAGCAGGTCGGCTCGTTTTTACCTGGTTCCCTAAGGCTCGTGGTCGGATGATGGGGATCGTGACCTCGGGTAACAACATCGGAAGCGGACTCGCCGTTCCGATCGTCGCCGTTCTGATCGGGTTTGTCGGCTGGAGGTGGACTTGGGCGCTGATGGGTATCGCGCTGATCGGCATGGCGATGCTTGTGCTGCTGGTTATTCGGGATACTTCGGACGCTGTTTCACAAGAACGAGGCAAACGGTGGGCTCCATCTAGTGCTTCAGAAGATGGAACAGCGGGTTTGAGTGGCGGCATGAGTGTTTCTGCGGCAGTACGAACTTCTACGTTTTGGTTTCTAGTCATCGGAATGACTCTTCAGCAGTTCGTTCGAACCGGTGTTGTGAGCCAGATGGTGCCTCATCTTGAGCAGGTTGGATTCTCACGGGCGGTAGCTGCATCGATGATGATCGTACTAGCGATTTTTGCGGCATCGAGCAAGTTGATATTCGGTCGACTTAGCGAATCGATCACAGCCCGAGTGTCGTTCATAGTCATCATGATTCTTCAAGGAATCGGGCTTTCGGTTCTGCTCGTATCAGGCGGCTCTGCGATTACATGGGGCGCAATCGTCGTGTTTGGGTTAGGCATGGGCGGTGTGGGTGCGCTAACGCCTCTGGTCATATTCGATATGTTTGGGCTCAAGCAATTCGGCAGCATCATGGGGCTTACTCGAATGTCGATTGCTATACCGATTTTCCTAGGCCCAATACTCGCAGGGATGATTTTCGACTCGAAAGGGAAATACGACCTGATGTTCATCATCACAATCGGGCTTTTGGTCGTTTCGATAGGGAGCTTTATGCTCGCAAAACCTATAAAAATCGACTCTAACGCCAAAGAGGCGACCCGCTAGCAGACTGTTTGCCAGCGATGAGTGCACTAATCTGAGGGGGGATCGTCAGCAGTGCCATGAGCGTGCGACTCATGCGAGTGAGAATGGTTTGCAATCTCAATCTGTCGATTGTGTCGTCCGAATGAACGGGAAACAAATGTACCCAGTTCGACTGCGACCAACAAAGTAATAGCAGTGAGAACTACCGTTCCACCGGGTGCGATATCTGCGTAGTAGGCAATTACCATTCCGACCACTGCCACGAACACACCGACAAGCGACGAGGCGACAACAGTTCGTGTCATCCCTTGTGTGATTCGAAGACTCACGAGAACAGGGATAACAATAAGTGCGCCGACAAGAAGCACGCCAACGACTCGCATGGACACCGTTATCGTTGCGCCGGTGAGCACTGCCAACCCGAGATTTAATAAGTGAACTCTAACGCCGTTGATTCGGGCAAGATCCGGATCGAAGGTAATTTGGGCTAATTCCGAACTAAACATCAGCATGAACACCGTGATCACGACCGCGAGTGAAGCCATCCACCAAAGATCGGTCTGGGTGACCGTGAGTACGCTCCCGAACAAGTACGAAAACAGCGTGCTATTGAAACCATCGGCGATACTGATCAACACCACTGCCAGCGCTAACGCACCATAAAGAAATACCGCAAGTGCGGCATCACCGGGCAACAAACGTCGCATTCGCAATTCTTCGATCGATACTGCCGCAGTCGTCGTTGCTATCAACGCGACCACCGGTGCGAACGTCTTTGTAAGCAGCGCAATCGCAACACCAGCGAGAGCGACGTGCGAGAGAGTGTCGGCAATAAGCGACAGTCGTCTTAGAACGAGGAAAACACCGAAAGCTGGAGCCGTCGCCCCAACTAAAACCGAAGCGATTATCGCCCGGTTCATAAATTCGTACTGAAAAATCTCTGGCAATTGGACTACCTGTGTGTGTGTTCGTCGTCGTGCATCAGTACGTCCACAGGGAAGCCGTACAGGCCCGACAGTGCCCGTGCATCAAGTTGGTGCACTGGTCCGTGAAAGACGATGTCTCTGTTGATACAGGCACATGTGGTCGCCTCCCGCATAACCGCTCCGATGTCGTGAGACACCATCACGATCGTGATTCCGAGATCCCTGTTCAAACGCCGAACCATCGTGTGAAACTGCTCTTCACCTGCAGCATCGACACCTGCGACTGGTTCGTCCATCACGAGCAGATCAGGTCGACGAACTAGCGAACGAGCTATCAGCATGCGTTGCTGCTGCCCAACAGAGAGATCAGAAACTCGTCGGGACGCAAGATGAGCGATGCCTGCCATCTCCATTGCTTCGTCTACTCGATTCGATTTATCACGTTTGAATATGGAGAGTGGATCGAAGCCTGAATACGAGCCGAAGTTGACGATCTCTCTAACCGAAGCTGGGAATCTAGACTCTGTCGCCTGAGTTCTTTGTGGAACGTATCCAATTTTTTGCCAGTCGGAAAACGTCTCAGCAGATTCCCCGAATAAAAGCACTTGTCCAGAAGTCGGTTTCAATAGACCAAGAGCAAGCTTCATCAGCGTTGTTTTGCCCGAGCCGTTTGGTCCGAGAATCGCAGCGAATTCGCCGGGAGTAATCGAGAAATTTATATCTCTCACCACCGGGACAGAGTCGTAGCTAAACCACGTTTCAACGAAACGTATCGGAATCTGCTCTGGTCGAAGAACTGTGCTTTCATGGCCGCTCGAATTTTGAGATTCAGTATCACTATGAGGTTGATTCGAAACAATCTCAACTGATTCGTTTTCCGACACTTTATCCACCATCATTGGCGCCAGACAAGCATTGATTGCAAATGATGAATATTTCCATCCGATGACCAACTATTTCGCCATCAATTTCTTTGCCCAGCGAACGCATCACACGCTCGACTGTTGAATGACGGAACTCTCCAACGGCACCGCATTTTGAGCAGATAGTGTGGTGGTGATGTTCAACACGAGCGATACTGTACATCGGTGCGCCATCGAGGATTGGAAGTTTGCACAAAGCACCGGCATCGACGAGATGGCGAATCGTTCGATAAACCGTCGCCCTCCCCACCTCGGGTAAATCACGGCAAAGTTGTTCGGCTGTGAACGCGTCGTTGGCGCTCTCGATACGAGTCAACACTGCCGATCTCGCTGATGTTTTACGAAGACCTTTGTCTTCAAGCGCTGTGAACAGGTCTATTTCGATTGGATTCGCTGTGTCAGACGTCATGAAATACTTTCGTTTTATTGATACTTGATATCAATTAGGATTGACAAGATCAGTATACAACGAGTGCGATATTGTCGGATACGTGAAGCGTCTATCTGGCTATCCAGGAATTTTTTGCCCGAACATGTTCGTCACGTAAGTACCTGATTCGAACCAAGTGATGGCAATAACAATGACCGCGATAATTAGAATCGCCGCTACTGCTTTAGAAGCCGGTTGAGCAGCAGTTCGGAGTGCCATGCGCTGCGTTCCAAAATTGAACGGTGTTTCCACAGCAAACAGTCGTTCACGCGGGGCGATCAATAGTGCGACGATTCCGCCGGCAACTAAGCCGCCAAAGTGCGCGGCGTTGTCGATGCCCGGAGTGGCGAGTCCCATCACAACGTTTATCCCTACGATGACACCGATCGAAGTCAGCTGCTGGCGCCCCATCTTGCCTAATAGACGCCGGTTCAGCAACAAATAAACTCCGAAGCCACCAAGAATCCCAAAAACAGCTCCGCTGGCACCAACGCCGGGATTAGGTCCTGCAAGAAAACTAACCGCATTGCCCATCACACCGGCGGTCAGATAAATGACTATGAAATTACGGGTTCCAAACGTTCGTTCAACCATCGAACCAAAAATGATCAGACCGAACATATTTGTAAGCATGTGAAAAAAGCCGATGTGCAGGAATATCGGCATAAATAGTCGCCAATACTCACCGGCAGCAATATATGGTCCGTATTTAGCACCCATATCGACTAAGTTCTGGGTAGTAGGACCACCGCTGACCATCACCCACAGAAAGAAAATAATGTTGATCCCGGCAATCGCACTAGTGGCTGGAGAGCCACTGATGCTTGCCGCAAAACTCTGCTGCGAGCCTGAGGACTGTCTCAATATCTAAAACTTTCACGTGGAATAATGGTGTTATTCCGGTAGTAATGCCATATCGCCATGGCTAAAAGCATTTTTACCTCTGATTCACGTCGAGTAACCGTATACTCTCGTGCTCACGGTCTAATGCGTTTATCGGTTAAGCCCGATCCAACCAGCCTACATTGTTGAGAAATTGAACGAACTAGCGAAAACACGAATTCTTGTAATCGACGACGAAGAGTCGATTCGATACGCTGTGGACGCTGGGCTAGATTTTCTCGGCGACTACGACGTGCACTTCGCCGAAGATGGTCTCAAAGGAATCGAAAGACTGAAAAATCTTTCACCGGATTTAGTTTTGATTGATTTGGTTCTTCCGTCGGCGAGTGGCATGGATGTTTTAGAGGCGATTCGCAAGGATCCGGAAATCAAACGACCAAAACGTGTCGTTTTGATGACTGGTCATGCAAATCCGGTAAAAGCGGAGCTTATGACCGACATAGGCATCGACAAGATTTTGTCCAAACCGTTCAAACTTGAACAGTTGAAGATGGCCCTGTTCGACTAAATTCTTACAACAATCAAAATGAAGCTAAAATTATCTTTCGATCATTCATACCAATGTGTATTGGGAATTGCGGATAATTTTCGTTTAAACAGAGAAAGACAGTCGAAGCCGATTGTCGATCTAAGAAGCGTGATCTGCGTTCAGGAGCAGAATTGGTGCTGATAGCTGAAGATGACAAAGCAACTCGTGATGCCGTAGTTGCCATGCTTGAAGAGTTCGGCATCACCGATGTCGTAACCACCCGAAATGGTGAGGAAGCGCTGAAAGTTCTCGAAGAACAGCAGTTCGACACACTTTTACTGGATTTGATGATGCCAAAAGTCGACGGCTACGAAGTTTTGAAAGAACTCCGCAAAGGTAAACATAAACGTCCACATCGAGTGATTGTGATGAGCGCACACGCTCAACCCGCCGAACTGGACGGTCTTATGGAACTCGGTGCGGACGCGTTCATGCCAAAACCGTTTACTTTGAATGACCTTGAGCGCGTTCTCGCAGACAACGATTAACAACGCGAGTAGCTATAGATCGCCGCGCCATTGCAACTGAACCTCGATCAGACGATTAGTCGGCCTGAACGATGTCCAGCTCAGGCATCTCTTTGAGAATTCCGCGCTCGACAGCCATTCCAAACAGCTTGTTCAGCGCCTCTCGACCTTCTTCACCCATGTCTACGGTATCTTCATTGACGTACATCCTGACGAATTTTTTTCCGTCTTCAGGATCGATCCCTCGACCGAAACCAAGGGCATACTCAAGTGCATCGTCTTCGTGAGCACGTGCGTAGTTGATACTAGCGAGTGAGGCGTCAGCGATTGTCTGAGCTAACTCGCTGCCAATGTGTCGGCTAACGAGGTCGACACCAAGCGGAATTGGAAGTGCTGTCGCTTCATGCCATTTTTCACCGAGACTCATGATTCCGTGGAAACCCAGTTTTTCGTAAAGAATTTGCCCTTCGTGAAGAAGTATTCCAACATCAGCTCTACCTTCTTCAACGGCGGGTCCGACGTCATCGAAATCTACGAACACCGGCTCACAGTTCTTCGGACCAAAAATCTGAAATAGCAGCCATGAAGTAGTGAATCGACCTGGTACGGCAACACGTTTACATTCGAGATCAGCCTCGGTCATCGGGTCGACCGACACAACCATTGGACCGTAGTTACGCCCAATCGAAGAGCCGCACGACATGATTCGATAGTGTTCGGCTACATCAGGGTATCTAGCGGCTGAAATAGCCGTGACAGGGAGCTTCCCCGTGGCAGCAAGTACGTTGAGCGATTCGATATCTTCCATGTGGTGGGCAATCGAATAGCCAGGAATTTCTATGTACTTCTTTTCCATGGCGTAGAACATAAACGCGTCGTCTGCGTCGGGGCTGTGGCCAAAGATGATCTTGTTATCGTTGATAGTCATGTTGATTCGAATATTCTCGGGGTTTTGATCGTTTATTTGGTAGCTGTTAGCTCAGCGCTTGAGCCTTCAACATGTTCATAGTTCGTGAGTCTCTGAATTGGAGAATAGCCAGCCTCTGTGATCATTTCTCTTACTTCATCTTCAGTGGTTCGGTTGTAAAAACCGGCTGCCAGCATCACGTTTTCGTCGAACAATGTCCCACCAAAGTCATCGGCACCGAAGCGCAGCGCAATTTGCCCTGTTTTTTTGCCTTCAGAGAACCATGACGCCTGAATATGCGGAATATTGTCGAGCATGATTCGAGATAGTGCGATGATTCTCAAGTACTGGTTGGGTCCAGCTTCGTCGTCTACATGCTTGGCAAGAGCCGTATTGTCCTTTTTATATGACCACGGAATGAACGCCGTGAATCCACCATCATTTCCGTTCTTTAAAGCGTGGTCTTGAACGTTTCGGATGTGTTCAAATGATTCGATGATGTGGTGATCTTTTTCGACATGGCCGTACATCATCGTTGCGGTCGACTCTAAACCGACCTTGTGGGCTGCCTCGTGAACTTTGGTCCACTGATCTACCGTGTCCTTTGGTTTGAACCGA
>JABIHL010000130.1 GCA_018649665.1 Chloroflexota bacterium
AAACGACGAACTCTTCATCAAACCGAACTCACGAGCCGTAACCCAACCACGACTCAAATCCGTCAACGGAACATGAATCGAAAGAATGTCCGACTCACTAAACAACTCATCCCACGAAACCAATCGCACCCCACTCGCCTCAGCTCGCTCCGCATCCAAAGTCGGGCCCCAAGCAATCACGTCCATATCGAAATGATTCCCATAGCCAGCAACTCTCGTCCCCAACTTACCCATCCCTAAAATACCCAAAGTCTTACCACCCACACCCTCAGCCTGGCGCGTCTGCCACCTACCCTCACGCATCTGCCTATCTTCCCAAGCAATATGTCGCGAAACACCCAAAACTAAAGCCCAAGCCAATTCCGCAGTGCTGTTCCCACGCCCCCGTGATCCCGTCGTATTCAGAACCGTAATCCCAAGCTCTTCGGCCTTCTTCATATCCACATTCGCCTGCCGAGCACCAGTCCCAGCAATCAACTTCAAATTCGGCAAACCCTCCAAAACCTCAGACGGAAATCGAGTCCGCTCCCGGGTAGTCACCAACGCGTCATACGATTTCAATCGTTCGATAATCGCTACCGGGTCGATCAACGAGTCATAAAAGAAATCCACCGAAGCGCCATCTAATGACGACCAATCGACAGCCTTCTCAGTCATACGCCAGTAATCATCCAAAACCGCAACTCGAACATCAGTCATAAATGCCTCCAAAGGCAACACAAATCAAGTTTGCCAAACGCGCCAAAACTAGTACAAACCCGCTAAATCACCTAAACTCTCCACCATCATGCATACATCAATACGAATCTACAAATCTAAAATCGAAAAACTCGACACCGACGTCCTCCAAAAGATCGAAACCGAATTCGTACAAATACTGCGAACAGTCGCAGGATTCCACGCCTATCGAATAATCGACTCCGGCAACTACAGCATCGCCACCATTTCGTTCTTTGAAACAGAACAAGGCGCAAACGAATCTTTCGAAAAATCACAAGAATGGGTCCAAGCAAACCTCGCCCATCTAGTTGACGGTCCACCAACCAAATTCACCGGTCAACAAGTCTTCAGCGAACTCGCATAAACGACAACAATCGTTCCTCTTCCAGCCAAACGAAAGAGCTAGAGTAGGAGAATTGCGACTCTGAGCCGAGTCGTTCGACGACGAGCGCGCCTAACGCCAAACGCGCGACCAAGTCGTCCGACGACGCCCGGAGCTATAACGCTATTGCGACGCGAGCCGAGTCGTCCTACGCCGACCGCGACTAACGCCCACATCCCCCTAAAACTGCGCCTCCGCCTTCGGCACATCCACTCTCACACGCCGAATCCTACCGTCGCCTTGAAATCGTTCCCGACCCAATACGGTCGATTCGCAAAGCCACAAATCACGACCGTCCTCCCCACCGAGCATGCACGCATACGCACTCTTATCGGCATCCTCTAAGGCGATCACCTGCTTAATCTCGCCCCCGTCAGCGACTCGCACCCAACCGCCTGAATCGCCATAAGAAAAGTACGGACACGCCACCCAAACACAACCCTCAGCATCCAGTGAAATCCCGTCAGTAGGAGCCGCCAAATTCGCAAACGGCCTCCTACCCGACAACGTCCCATCGTCCTCAATATCCCAAGCAGTCAACGTAAAGGCAAACGTCTCAGCAACGATCAACGTCTTCCCATCCGGCGTAATCGCACCACCATTCGGAAAGCACACCCGATCGGCAACAACCTGCGACGAACCATCGGGTCGTGCAAGCACAATATTCCCAAACAGAGGCGGATTCGATGGTCCCGGCGGAACCTCCTCACTCAAGCCCGGCAAATACGCGCCAGCATAAGCATTCCCGTTCGGAGCGACCACCATGTCGTTGTTGCCAGTTCCAAACGCCGTCGAAATATCAGCATGATGCGTAGAGTCCG
The DNA here is from genome assembly GCA_018649665.1 of Chloroflexota bacterium. Taxonomy (GTDB): domain Bacteria; phylum Chloroflexota; class Dehalococcoidia; order Lucifugimonadales; family Lucifugimonadaceae; genus Lucifugimonas. The sequence goes on from JABIHL010000130.1 coordinate 1,924, forward strand.
ACCGCCGAGCACTGCCCGCAATCACCTGCGTCGAATCCAACCGAACAATCGCTCTGCTCTCGGTAGCAACAACCAGTAAATCGCCGTTATCTAGAAAACCAAGCCCGCTCGGAAATTCACCCGGCTCGAACACCGTCTCAACCGCACCTTCGTCATCGACCCGTGAAACCTTTCCAGCCATCACATCACTGAAATAAAGCTTCTGCTCCTCAACCCGCCACCGCGGACCCTCAGGAAAAAACAAATCATCAGCAATCAATTCAATCGAACTTGAAACCATGCAAAGCTCCCCCGCGAACACCAAGAAACAAATTAAACTGTCATCCTGAATTCATTTTCAGGATCTATCGACCACCGCCAAGTAACGGCAACCTCGCCCAACAACAACAACTTGCGCAGCCGACACCCTACAACACAACCCTGTAACCAAAAAGCCCCACAGAAAAACCCTCTAGCCCCGTGTAACATTACGGGTCGCAAAACACAGTGATTCAAGTTCGATATCTGCCCCAGCCAAACAGCGCAGCACGGCAAGAAACCAGTACAAAAAAACTAACATGACCACAACAAGCGATTCACAAGAAAAACTCGATTCCAAGCGCGCTTCCAAGCGAGCACCCGGAAAATGGCGCAGTTGGGAAACCACCGAAGGCGCAATTCGAGCACCCCACCGTTCGATGATGAAAGCGATGGGACTCAGCGATAAAGATATCCAAGCACCATTCGTTGGAATCGCCTCAACCCACAACGAAGTAACTCCCTGCAACTCGGGAATTGCACCGCTTGTTGAAGAAGTAAAGCGTGGCGTATTCGCCGCCGAAGGAACCCCGTTCACGTTCGGAACAATCACCGTTTCCGACGCAATTTCAATGGGAACCGAAGGCATGCGAGGTTCTCTCGTTTCGAGAGAAGTTATCGCAGATTCGATCGAAACTGTCGTGTTCGCCGAACGCTACGACGGTCTGGTCGTAGTTGCTGGTTGCGACAAATCACTCCCCGGTGGAATGATGTCGATGGCTCGACTCAACGTTCCGTCCGTATTCATCTACGGCGGTTCGATTCTTCCCGGATCACTTGATGGACAAGACATCCAGATCCAGAACGTGTTCGAAGCCGTTGGCCAGTTCCAGACCGGTGCAATAGACGCCGACCAACTCCTAGCAATCGAAAACCACGCATGCCCCGGCTCCGGTTCATGTGGCGGAATGTTCACAGCAAACACCATGTCGTCCATCGGTGAAGCCCTCGGACTCTCCCTCCCCGGATCAGCCTCCGAGCCAAACGTCGACCAGCGCAAAATCGCCTCGTCACGCGAAGCCGGGCACGCTGTATTAAACCTGCTTCGCAAGAACATCCGACCTTCCGACATCCTCACCCGAGAAGCATTTGAAAATGCAGTCACGGTCGTTGTTGCGATGGGTGGTTCAACAAACACCACGCTCCACCTCCCGGCTATTGCAGCCGAAATGGGCGTCGACCTAACTCTCAAAGACATTCACGACATCTCGATGAAGACTCCCCTCATCGCCAACATGAAACCCGGCGGCGACTACGTGATGCTCGACATCGACCGACTCGGTGGCATCCCAGTCGTTATGAAACGACTCCTCGACGCAGGTCTGCTTCATGGCGATTGCATGACTGTCACCGGCAAAACCATCGCCGAAAACCTCGCCGATGTCGTTGTCCCAGAGCCAACCAAAGTTCTTCATTCGGTTGAAGACCCAATTTCGACCACCGGCGGACTCGTCACACTCTTCGGAAACCTCGCTCCAGACGGCTGTGTACTGAAAGTCGCCGGCCACCAATTCGGCCAGACATTCGGCGGCCCCGCTCGAGTATTCGATGGTGAAGAAGGCGTTATGGAAGCTCTCCAGAAACGCGACATCAAGGAAGGCGATGCAATCGTCATCCGTTACGAAGGTCCCAAAGGCGGCCCCGGCATGCGAGAAATGCTGTCGGTTACAGCCGCACTTGTTGGGCAGGGATTGGGCGAAAAAGTATTACTCATGACCGACGGTCGATTCTCGGGTGCTTCCCACGGATCAATGATTGGTCACATCGGTCCTGAGGCTGCGATCGGTGGACCAATCGCAGCAGTTCAAGATGGCGACCTGATCGAGGTGAACCTCGACGATTTCGAACTCAACGTCAAAATCAGCGACGACGAACTCAAGGCTCGACTCGATAAGTGGCAGCCAAAGCCACCTCCTTACACCAAAGGCGTGCTCAGCAAGTACATCAAACTAGTAAACCCCGCCTCAACCGGTGCAACAACCAGCTAGGTGCCATAGGCACCGACACTGTCACCCTGAATTCATTTTCAGGGTCAAACGACCAACAAGAACGAACCTACTAACCAGCCCACAATCCTCAACACAGCCCACAACCTGCCGCTATCCCCTTCCAGATGGAAGGGTTAGGGTAGGAGAATTGCGACTCAGAGCCGAGTCGTCCGACGACGAGCGCGACTAACGAAAGCAACGCATGATCTACGAATTCCGAACCTACGACCTCTTCCCCGGCAACCTGCCAAAGTACGAAGAAACCCTCACCGACTCGCTAGCTGGCGGACGACTCGATCATTCCGATCTATTCGCCTACTTCTACACCGAATTTGGGCCACTAAACCAAGCCCTCCACATCTGGCCATACGAAAGCCTCGACGCCCGTCAGGCAATTCGTGAAGAAACAACCGGCATCACCGGCTG
>JABIHL010000010.1 GCA_018649665.1 Chloroflexota bacterium
GTTCCAGGCCCAACATCACGTGCTATTACGTTCATACGTGGCCTGGGTAAAACCCCGCCTCGAAGCTCGTAGGTCGATTTGCTCAGCGGATGATTCGTGCGGGCGTTGATGTCGTACGCAAAAGCACCTTTTTCGCCCACAAGCCTTTCGGTGATCGACTCTGTGTTGTTGGGTCCGAACGCTTGTAGATGATTCTCTTTTCCGGTGCTTTCGTCCCATCGGGTCATCATGAAGCACGGGTAGTCGACATCGTGATCGAAGTGGTGGTGGGTGAAGAACAGGTAGTCGATGTCGAGCGGGTGTAGACCGATCTGCGCCATCTTGTAGGTAGTGGCAGGGCCACAGTCGAACATGATCTTCTTACCGCCCACATCGACGACGTGCGAGGAACCGAATCGAGACTTTATGGGTCTCGGCCCACCTGAGCCCAACACATGTAATTTCGCCAAGATTTGATTCCTTTGCTCATAGTTCTTCTTCCGAAAAGCCAATCTTGATGAATCCCCCGTAGGCACGCAACTTTGAGGATTATGACTGATACGACGAAGATGAAGCGATAGATAAGTGCCGTGTTCTGCAATATCCTTTCGGTGCACGGTTCATTCGATAGCGATCCGAAGATAAATCGTGAATTTGCATCGCTATTGCATCTAACCTTCGATTCGTATTTTCCTACTCAGGAGCACCACAATTAGCAAGCTATTTACTCCCATCGAAATTCGTGGGGAGACCATACCTAACCGAGTTTTCTTATCTCCGATGTGTGAATATTCTTGTGGCGATGATGGCGTGCCGGGCAACTGGCATATGGTCCATTTGGGATCGAAGGCAGTTGGTGGTACTGGACTCGTGATGGCTGAGGCCACGGCAGTAACTCCAGCAGGCAGGCTTACTCTTGGTTGCCCCGGTATTTGGTCGGATGCCCATGTGGATGCGTGGCGCCCAGTCACGGAATTTATCTCTAGCCAAGGTTCCGTTCCTGCGATTCAGGTCGCTCATGGTGGTCGTAAGGCTTCGCATGATCTTCCTTGGGCTGGTAGCGGAACGCTTGAAGAGGATCAAGGCGGGTGGCAAGTCGTTGGCCCAAGTGCTATTCCGTTTAGTGACTCATTCCCTATGCCACGAGAGCTGACGAAGCCCGAGATCGCCGAGATTACTCAGAATTTTGTGGATGGTACGCTTCGATCATTGGACGCTGGCTTCAAGGTGGTTGAGCTTCACTTCGCTCATGGATATCTGGCAAGTTCGTTCTTGTCACCGCTCTCGAACCACCGGACTGACGAATATGGGGGTTCGCTCGAAAATCGTTCCCGATTTGCATTGGAAACGATCAAAGCCGTTCGCTCAGCTATGCCTGATTCAGCCCCGTTATTCGTTCGGATTTCGTCTTCAGAGTTCATCGAAGGTGGTTGGAACATTGAGGATTCAGTTCAGCTTGCGAAATGGATGAAAGACGCGGGAGTAGATTTAATCGATGCTTCGGCAGGGGGGAACTCCGTCGATCAGGTTGTGGATCTTAAGCCCGGGTATCAGGTGCCGTTCGCCGATGCTATTCGCAATCAAGCGGGAATGATGACTGGCGCTGTTGGTCTAATCAGGGAAGCTCAACAGGCAGAAGATATTCTCGAAGCCGGTCAGGCCGACGCTGTGTTCATTGGGCGAGAAATAATGAGGAACCCGTACTGGCCTCTTTACGCTCAGGCGCAGCTAGACGGTAAATCCGATAACTGGCCGGATCAGTACAAACCAGCGTCGTTTGATTACGGGTACACAGGGCCGTCATCGAGATAAGTTTTTCGTGCGAATGACTCGGTGATATAGCCAAAATCATAGGATGTATCGCCGAGTTATCACGATTTACCGTGTGGGAATGCATCTCGAATTATGTTGGGCGTAGAGCATTTCGTTCATCTCCGAGAAATCTTTTATCAACCGGCTGGATCGAATCTTGCCGAGGTATTTCATGTTGAACAATCGTGCAACAGGTTGGGAACGGCTTAGAGTGCGGGGCGAAGATACTTTGCACCTTGTTACATATGAAAGCCGACGCCGATGATTATCAAAACTCCCATTCCTAAAATCGATATTGAGCGACCTTCAAAGGACTTGATTAAGCGACTTGAAGGGATCGGGAGTGCTACGGCTTCAGGCGAACTTCGTAAGCTTGGGATCAATGCATCTGTAATCGATGGTCTGACGTCTTTCGTTCCTGGAAAGAGCGTCGTAGGGCCAGCGATCACACTCCAATACTTGCCAAAACGGGAAGATCAGTTTCCAGAGGGTGAGTACCGCGATCCTGAATCGCAAGTTCATCGGCACGCGCTGTACCACGTTCAGTCAGGCGACATTATTGTGGTTGACGGACGAGGAGAGATCAGTAGCGGTGTATTCGGTGAAATGATGCTGACTTACCTCAAAGGCAAGGGTGGTCTCGGTATTGTGATCGACGGAGCTATCCGTGACTTTGGCGACTCTAAAGAGCTCGGCTTGGGCATGTGGATGAAGGGTGTCACGCCGTATTCACATACGCAGACGGTGCAGTTCCCGTATGCCTACAACGTGCCGATCGATTGCGCAGGAACGTTGGTAATGCCCGGTGACATCATCATTGCGGACGACGATGGCGCAGTGGTGGTTCCAGCTCAGCTCGCCGAGCAGTTGGCGGAAGTTGGCAGCGAGCACGCCGAGTGGGAAGTGTTCGTAAGGATCAAACTCGCTGAGGGTGGCGATCTTCGTAAGTACTACCCAATGACAGACGAGGCTCGAGCCGAGTACGAAGAATGGAAGAAGACGAACGGATAGCGATTCTGCGGTATCGCAATTAGCGCCTAAACCAATTTGAGCAATCTTCGCTTGAACTGGCTTAGGCGCGACTATTTTTCGTGCTTAGGCTGAAATTTCTACTCGACCCGAAATTCCGTCAAGAACCTTAGTTTTGAAAGTCTTGTGATCGAGCACTGGGTGGATCTGCACCGTGTTCCATCGGTGTACCCCCGCCGCGAAGAACGTGTCAGTGACATCTTGTGCATCGCTCGCACTCACCACGTACCAAAGCTTGTGACCGATCGGAAACGCCCAACCGTTCGTTAGTTCGATTCCGTGTTCGTAGGCAGTTTGCTGGATCTCACCCAATAGCTCTGCATGGTGCTCTCGATCGCTCGATCCGGGAGAAGCGATACAGGTCTCAGGGCTATGTGTGAGTTCTACCATGAATTGCATTTTTGTTGCTTTCGTTGCTGGTCGAGAGCGTTCTGACGAGGTGAGTGTGCAAGTTGTAGCTGCTTCAGCCAAGATTTTTGCTCACGTCTTCAAAACAGTGAAGTTCAATACATGAATCATAATACATGTATTTAGAGACATGTGTTAACAAAAGATTAAGTGATTGTTACGATTCGAGTGAGCAAGCCTGAATTAGACAGAGCGATGAAACTAAGTCGATTCTTGGAACCATTCGGAATCGAATACTGTCGGTACTCGGCTCCATAACTCGCCATCGGTTGCCTCTGGAACCTTCTGAAGCATTGTCGACATGATGTCCTGCCATTCCTGATTTCTAGGAGTTGGTTTGAATCCTATGAAATCGGCGTCAAAGTCAAAATCGTCCGGCGCTGTTATGTACATGAACAGATGATTTCCACTACGGAAAATTTCCATCCGTTCGATACCGATTGCTTTTTGCTTCTCGCGTATTTCCGGCCACGCGTTGCGGTGATATTCCTCGTACTTGGCGATGATTTCTGGATCGTCGATCAGGTCAGTAACTTGCGCTATTGATTTCGACATTCGCTTGATTGCTCTCTTCTTATCGAGGTTGTAGTTGGGTGTATGACTGGAACAGGTGCAGTAGGATGATCGCTTATTCTGTCAGTCGGCTCGTATTTAGCGATCCGTCTTGGCTTATCCTCGGAGGTTTGAACGGTGAATACGCAAGCGATTGTCGGCTCGACGATTATCGACGGCACGGGTTCAGATCCAGTCGTAAACGGGACGATCCTCATACGTGACGGGAAAATTGTCGACGTTGGTTCTTCAGACAGCGTAGTCGTGCCGCCAGACGCAAGCACGATCGATGCGACCGGCAAATTTACGATGCCGGGAATTCTTGATGCACACGTTCATGTGACTCCTAATCAAGATGTACCAAACGATGTGCGGTTAAATCTACGAATCGGGTTCAGCGCAATAAATACGCTAAGGCAATCGTTGGGAGCCGGCGTTACGACGGTCGTAAGCATTGGGGGTGGACCGGCAGCAGTTGAACTAACGAATGCCATTAAGGCAGGCTATGTCGACAAGTGTGCGAATCAAATTACCGCGGGGGTTGTGAACGCTTCAGGTGGACATGTTCGTGGTCGTCATGCCGATGGGCCGTGGGAGATTCGAAAAGCAGTGCGGGAGCTTGCGTCTGCAGGATGCACAATGATCAAAACAGCTGCAACGGGGGGATTCCAGTGGGAACACGAACGCGTTCACTGGCCCGACTACACAGAGGAAGAACTGACAGCTCTGGTTGACGAATGTCGGATGCGAGATATGCCAGTGGCAGCTCATGCGCACGGTCATGAAGGTTTGAAGTACGCAGTTAACGCCAGGGTGCACATGGTTCATCACGGTGCACTGATCGATGATGAAGGTCTTGAGGCGATTACCAAGGCTGACCTCTATTTCGTTCCAACGCTTTTTACAACTAGTGTTGGACGCGTTGCGAAAGTTGAATCCCCGTGGACCAAAGAGCGGATGGAAGCTGCTTACCCAATTCACCGAGAAGGTGTTGCGAAAGCCCACAAGATGGGAACAAAAATTGCACTAGGTACTGACGGTGGTCCCGGCGACGCAATGATCGAATTATCCGAATTTGTCGATTGTGGCATGTCACCGATGGATGCGATTGTTGCCGGGACGCGGAACACGGCGGACGCACTGTCGATACTTGATCGGGTCGGAACGTTAGAGGCGGGCAAAGACGCTGATTTGCTGATTGTCGCTAAGAACCCACTCGATGATATCGACGTGCTGCAGGTTCAAGACAACATCTCTCTCGTCATGACGCACGGCAAAGTGCAGACGACTTCCGAAGAGATGAAGACGTATCTCGATCCGCGACTCAGCGGGCCACCGCGGCTCATCGTTCGTGTGAACGCAGATGCGTAGTGGCTACCCGCGTTCGGCTTTGTCGTATTCGGCGTAGATGTACGGGTGCTCAGGATCGTAGTGCGTGAGGGTGTCGGGGTTGTCGACTCGACCTGCGGGACGAACGTCGTTTCCGACGATGCCGTTCACTTTGTCGCCTAGATCAATGCGGCATGCTTCAATGAGTCCGGTAAGTCGAGCAACAACGTCCGGGTGACTATCGAATACGTTCACCGTTTCGCCCTTGTCGGATTCGAGATCGTACAGCTCATTGATCTCTTCATCGACTTTGCGAACGTGCAACTTCCACTTGCCGTCTCGCACCGCCTCAAGAGTATTTCCGTCGTAGTAGAAGAACTCGTTGCGTGGCGACTCGGTCGGTTCATTTGCGAACATCAAAGATGAAATATCGTTGCTGTCTATCGTTCGATCTTGCGGTAGTTCGGCGTCGGTCAAGCCAGCGATAGTTCCGAAGAAATCGATGGAAGAAACAAGTTCGTTTCTAACTCCACCCGCCGGAATCTTGCCGGGCCATCGCATGATGCACGGAACTCGCTGTCCACCTTCCCATGTGGTGCCTTTCTTGCCGCGAAGTTCTCCGTTGCTGCCACCCTGATTGTCTAAACGCGATCCGTTGTCGCTAGTGAAAATAACGAGCGTGTTGTCGTCTAGCCCCTGTCGTTTGAGTTCATCGAAAAGCACTTTAGCGACCCAATCGACACCGGCAACACATGCGCCGTAGTCGCCGTTTTCTGAGGCGTTTACGAGGGTTTCTGGCGCGTATAGCGGTAGATGAACGTACATGTGTGCGAAATAGAGGAAGAACGGATTTTCTTTGTTTCCTCGAATGAACTTCACCGCTTCTTCTGCGTACCGTTCGGTTAAGGCACGAAGATCAGGCTGTTCTTGAATGACTTCTTCGTCTCGAATGAGAGGCAACGGCGGACGCTTTCGGAGGTGCTCTTTTCTATCGTGATCGTCAAGGGTCGGATCATCGACCTGACGTCCCATGTCATTGCTGTACGGAAGTCCAAAATAGCTGTCGAAACCATGATTTGTGGGCAGGAATTCTTCCTGATCGCCAACGTGCCATTTGCCAATGATTTTGGTCGAATAGCCGACATCTTTCAGCGCACCAGCGATAGTCGTTTCATCTGGGTTTAGTCCGATTCCATCGCCGGGGAATAGCACTCGGAAACCATCGAATTCACCGAAGCCGATTCGCTGTGAGTAGCAGCCTGTTAGCAGTGATCCTCGTGAAGGCGAGCAAACACCTGAGGCGACGTAGAAATCGGTGAACATCACACCCTCGGTCGCCATGTTATCGAGTGCGGGAGTCTTGTTGATCGTCGACCCGTAGACTCCCAGATCGCCGTATCCAAGATCATCGCAGTTGATAAGTACGATATTTGGCTTTGCCATTGATGCTTCCGTTCTTACTCGTTGTTGCCCAGAAATAATGGGTCAGTTTGCACGTGTTTTACCTGTTTCACTAGCGACGCCCAACTCAATTTGAACGTAATGCGCTGAAGCGGAGTCGAATCTGAGATATGGTCTGGCACAACCGGTAATTCGAGAAACGTCTTGCAACTGAAATTCTGGAGCCTAATCAATGCTGTTCTTCCTTCTAGCTAACCTGACCGATGACGGACTTCAGGCGTGCGTAGAAAATCCTGATGCATTTGCTGAGGCATGCGACAGCATTGATGTTCCTGGCGCTCGATTGCTCTCTCGCTACGCGACGTTGGGCCAATATGACTTCGTAGTGCTGGTACAGGCGGATTCTGCACAGACGATGTCTCGACTTTCGGTTGTGCTGGGGGCGAATGCTCACGTTCACGTCGAGTCGATGCAGGCGATCACCGCTCACCTAATGTCAGAGCGCGAAGAGGAATTGATCGAATCAAGTAGTCCCGAAAACAAGAAGGAAACTTCACAACCTGGGAGCGCAGCAAGCTGACGGAGTTCGACGTAACCAGCAAGTGGTAGATCGAATCGATTGCAATCCGGCAGGGGGCTGACTAATATTCTGGCTGTTCAAATTTGGCATGAAAACACGGGGGCAATTAATGACGACGCGCGAGATACTTTTGGCCATACATGTGATGGGAGCCGTTATATGGATTGGCGGCGGCGTGGCGTTGAACATGATCGGTTTCCGGCTGACTCAGACTAAAGGCGAACTATTGCGCCCCATGCTTAAGACGTTCGATTGGGTGGTCAATCGAACAATACTTCCAGCGTCTCTACTCGTTTTAATTTCTGGAATTACTCTGGTGCTTGAAGGCGGATATAGCTTTGAAGATATTTTCGTGACCATCGGAGTAATCGGTGCTGTGTTGACGATTATTATCGGCGCCGGGATCCTATCGCCACGCATGCGTAAGCTGGAAGCGATTTGGGAAGAGCATGGTGATGATTCTGAGATCGCCAGCCAGGCTGTTGCGCGATTGATGCTGATAGGACGTCTCGATCTTGTGATGCTGTTCGTTGTGATCGGCGCAATGGTCTTCAAACCCATTTAGCCTGAGCCTAGTGGAAATGACGAACGGCTAAGGGCTGATTTCACATATTGGCGTGGACATTTTGAGATTGTTTCGGATGATGATTACTTCAACGGCGCGGTCGTAAACACTACGTGGAACGGCTGACAGTAGATCATCACTGCGTTGTAGCTCGCTGCATCGGCGTCGAGGGGCAGCGGGTAGTTCTGGCTGCCGATATTGCCCTTTAGCTTGCCAAGGTCTAGGTAGCCCTGCGACATGTCTCGACCTTCTGGGTCGATCATCAGAAGCACGTGTAGGTCGGGACCGTTGGTTATGTTTATGTCTTCTAACCGCAGTACGTCTGTGGCGTCTTCGAGCCGGTAGATAGTTGCGACTCCGCTACCTTTGTGAGCCCGATCTTCATCACGGAACGTGCCAGTTTTTAGGCTTACTGTCGACGACATGGTCATTTCGGCCGACATTTCTTCGTCCATTGGAGAGTCGAGCTTGGCTGCGGTTTCCATCATCGACTCTGCCTCTGCCTGAGTCACTTCGTCAGGAATCGTGGAGTTAGCGGTTAGAGGAAAATCTTCGTTGGCAACGTTATCGATGAATAGAGGCGATCCCAACCACCATGCTAGCCACAAAGCGGGAGTGGCAAACAATAGAGTTAGCCCAAGCGCAATTCTGGTGAGCTTCTTTCGCTTCGGAGTTGCCGTCGCCCATTGCCAAGTTCTTTTTACGATACCCACGAATCCGCCCTTTCGATTGAGTCGTCTTACAACAATCTACGGTATTGATCGACGGTTGGACTCAGCGATGCGGAATCTAGCGATTCGGATTCTCGCAGGATGCACTATGGTTTGAAGATGTTGCTATTACGAAATCAGGCGAAATATTTGATCGTGTTTGCGTCAGCATTAGCGATGCTTCTCGTAGTTGCTTGCGGCGGCGGTGACGAGGATTTTCGAGATGATCCTCGTAGTGTAGGCCAATCGAATGACTCCAATCCTGAGAACAAGACTCAAGACGAATTCACCGATGATCTTCGGGTAGAAGATTCCTCTGATTCAGTTGCCAGCGGCGATCAAGTGAACAATGCAGATGCTGAAGGACGGTTGCCGGGACGTACTCACGGCGATAGAACTCATGGAATCTGGCCACAGGTATGGTCGCAGCATGCACCGAACGTTCAGAGTTGGGAATACAAGGTCAATTGCGGCGAGGCGTCATCGCATATTGAACCATGTTTCCTATCAGATATGACTTCCGTTGCGGTCACGACTCCTTCAGGTGAGGTGATCGATCTTGAGAAGGATTTCAACACGAACGAATTCTCTGGGGAGATTACACGTCGGTGGGTTTTATACGGTCCTCCCGATGGCGATTTGCCAGAAAAGGGCGACTACGTGTTCAGCTACTCACGCGGAGCAGAACTAGTCTATGAACAGGCGATTCCTTACGATTCAGGCGTCGTTTCGTATCCGACCGGAGTCGAGTGGAAGCGCGATGGTCGTGACATCGTCGTGAAGTGGAACCCACCTTCCGAAGCTTCGAAAGACATGCACTACAAGGCGCTAATTTGGCAAGTGGAGGACACCCCAGAGGTGTTCATATCGAACGTGTTCGATTGGGATGTCGATACTGCGGTGCTACAAGACGTTCCGATGATTGCCGGTGGTAAGTATTCGCTGAACGTCGCCCTCTATTTCGACGACGGCTACGTCTACAGCGAGTACGTCATATTCGAGTGGCCCGAGCCGGGCGAGAGCGGATATTAGGCGAACTGGGCGTGTTCGTTGAGTCGCTGATTAGTGCCATTCGAACCATTCAATTCGTATACTCAATAGATGTTAATTGGCAATGTTGAAGTAAAAGGGCTGGCGAGACTGGCCCCGATGGCTGGAATTTCTAACGCTGCGTACCGCACGGTCGCTCGCGAGTGCGGTAGCGCGCTTACGACTAGTGAAGAGATCGACGCAACTGGTCTGCATCGTAAAAACACGAAGACCCGCTACGACATTGCAAAGTATCTTCCAGAAGAGAAGCCGATCGCTCTTCAGATCCTCGGATCAAATGCTGAAACGCTAGTTCCGGGTGCGCAGTGGTTGCAGGATCAGGGCGCAGACATCATCGACCTCAACATGGGTTGCCCCGTTCAGAAAATCACGAAGACGGGTCGCGGTTCTGCGATGATGAAAGATGTCGCGAAGACTGCCAAAATCCTCGAAGCGATGCGTGCGGCTTTGACGATTCCATTCACGATCAAGATTCGTAGCGGTTGGGACGAAATGCACCTCAACGCTGTTGAAGTCGCCAAGATGGCGGAGGACGTTGGTGTAGATGCGATAACCGTTCACCCTCGAACTCGTTCACAGCAGTTCACAGGTCTATCGAAGTGGGACATGATTTCGCAGGTTGTCGATGCGGTGAACGTTCCAGTTACCGGTAACGGCGATGTGAAGTCGATGTCGGACGCCAGGCGCATGGCAACTGAAACCGGCGTTGAGTCGGTGATGATCGGTCGAGGAGCCATGGGTAAGCCGTGGGTGTTCGACGAGTCATTCGAGGATCTTTCGCCGGCTGGCAAATATGAATACCAGACGCGGGTAATCAATCGTCACATGCCTTTGATCATGGAGCACTTCCCTGAGAAGGTTGGACTGATTCAGATGCAACGCCACCTGTCGTGGTACGCCGGTGGTCGAGACCGAGTGCGCACGTTCCGGGTCGAACTTTTTGGTGCCGAGAGCTACCAAGAGACCCGAGACGTTTTCGACAGGTACTGGGCGTCGGTCGACCCATCGGTATCTGAGCAGCCAAACGTGGCGGTTGTTTAGACTGCGGCGCGTTTTGAATATAGATTCTTTCGAATAGCTAGAAATTCCAAACGACTTGGATTACCAGAAGCAGAAGGATGATTAGTGTCGTTGCTGCAGCCGGTAGGGCGATAAGTCTGCTCATATATTCAGTTTCGAAATTTCCCCGTTTTAGAGTGAATCGCTTCTCTACGTGTTTACTCCACAGTCGATGGCGCGAGATTACGCGCGTTTGTAATCGGCGTTTGGAGATTTCGGGTCGTGCCAGCTAATGTGGGCACATTGACTGGTAGTTATAGAAAGAGATAACGCTATATGACCGATGATCGGCACTATTTCACGACCGTAGATGGTCAGTTCGGCAGACTGACTCTGGTAGCGACTGATCGAGGTCTTCGAGCCTTGCTTTGGCCGGATGACTCGGTATCTCGGGTGCCTCTTCCCGCCGAAATGATTGCCGAAGAAGAACATCCGATGCTCTCAGCCGCACGTCTTCAGATCGAAGAGTATTTGGCTGGCGAACGAATCGAGTTCGACCTCAAGTTCGATTTGCGTGGGACTGAATTTCAACAAGAGGTATGGCTAGGGCTCGCATCGATTCCGCTTGGAGAAACCTCGACCTACGGAGAGCAAGCGATGCGAATTGGTCGACCTAAAGCGGTTCGTGCCGTTGGAGCTGCCGTTGGTAGGAATCCGATTTCAATTATCTTGCCGTGCCATCGGGTTATTGGCGCTTCAGGGGATCTGACGGGATTCGCTGGTGGAATCGAGACCAAGCGAAGCATGCTGGCGTTTGAACGAGCGGATGTTGGGTGATGGCGTGAGTGGCTGGCGATGAAGATCACGGTCGAGGTTGACGCTTTCACCCTCACCCCAGCCCTCTCCCACTGGGAGAGGGGGTATGGACCCGGAGCAGCTAGACAGTCGGTAGCGGCATGTCGTCGCCGGTATCGTCTTGCCAGATTCTTATTCGAGCCGCCATTTGGCGAATTCGATCTATGTGCTCTGGATTGTCGAACAAGTTGTTGAGTTCGGCAGGATCAGTATTCAGGTCGTACAGCTCGCATTGATCGCCGGGTGACAGGTTCAGCTTCCAGCGATCTCCGGTAACAACTCCCCGCCACGGAATCGAAACCATGCGGTTGATATCCGGAGATCCGAGATTGCGATCGCCCATTCCGTTCCACTGGATGAATACGTCGTTATCCGAAAGATCTTCCTCGCCTCGAAGCACCGGGCGAAGCGATTTTCCTTCGATGTGGTCGGGAATTTCGCTGCCTGACAAATCTAAGAGCGTAGGTACGAGGTCGACCTGTCCAACGGAACCAGCGACGCGAGTCTGCTTGTCGTTGTTCATCCAAGGGACATACATGAGGAACGGTACGTTCGACGCCTCTTCGTATAGAGATCGTTTTTCGAGCATGCCATGGTCGCCAGCCATCTCGCCGTGTTCGCTCGTGAATACGATGATCGTATTGTCGGCCTGACCGCTTTCTTCGAGCGATTCGAATATTTTGCCTAGCTGAGTATCGACTAGCGTTACGTTTGCGAAGTACTGGGCACGAAGCTTGCGGAAACCTTCTTCGGTGGTTGTATCGTGAACGTCGCCACCGGCTTCGCCTAACGGATTATTTCCGCCACCCATGTAGTAGTCAGATCGCAATCGATTTACGAGTGAGCCTGAATCAGGGCGAACACGGAATCCGGTTCCAACTTCGATTTCGTCGGGATCGTAAAGATCGTTCAGTGGACCTGTATATGGCGGGTGCGGCTCGAAGAAGTTCACGTACAGCATCCACGGTTGATCGGCGTGCCTGCCTTCTGGATATTCGCTGATGAACTTCGACGCTGTATGACCTAAGAACGCAGCTTGAGTTTGTTCTTCAGTAAGATTCGCTGTGCCGGTCCATGCTTCGTATGACATCGACACCGATGGCGGTTCGACTCCGTGATCTCGTAGCCACTGGTTGTACGGAGCTTCCTGATATCGATATTCCTTACGGGTGATGCGTACACGCTGGAAATCTTCGACAGCTTCCCAAGTATCGAACCCGTGCTGAGCCGTCATGTCGTCGCCCAAGTGCCACTTGCCCATGTGGGCGTTGTAGTACTCGTCGTCGATCATGTCACCGATCGTCTGAATATCTCGTGACAGCGGAATATTGTTGCGCTGCAAGCCGGTTGCGTACGGGTACAGACCAGTCATGATCGACGCACGGGCGGGAGTGCAGACCGGCTGCGTGACGTATGTGTTCTCGAATACGAAGCTCTTATCGGCAAGCTTGTCGAGGTTTGGGGTTTTGATCCATTCGTTGCCGTAAGCGCGCATCGAATCTCGACGCTGCTGATCGGTGAGAATGAAAAGTATGTTGGGCTTGCGATCTTGCATCGTGGAGTTCTGCCTGTGAGTGCGTTTGCGAATTGGTCAGACTGGACGTTCTCAGAGCGTCGATCTAGATTGCGGTCTAAGTGTTACCAGCCATCGGAAGGGTACGGCAATCCCGCTCGCGCGCAATAGTGTGCGAGGATAATCTCTGATTATGAGTTTGATACTTCACGAACAACTAGAGACTGATCGACTTCTCCTCGCACCACTTACGGTGGAGATTGCGGAGGGGATGATCGCGGGCGATTCCGAGTTGCTTCGAACAGAATCTCGGCTCATATTTCCAGATCCGTTCCGATTGCCACCGATGATGATGGACGACTATCTCACGGCCGTTTCACAGCGATTGCGCTACGAGCCATCGCAGGTCGGCTGGTGGGGCTGGCTGTTCTTTGTTAAAGAATCACGGAGAGTACTCGGAACGGTAGGTGTTAGCGGACCGCCCGATGATACCGGAGCGGTTGGAATAGCTTTTTCGGTCTACGAGGATCAAGAGAATAAAGGCTACACCAAAGAGGCGACCAAGGCCGTGGTCGATTGGATTCTGGCTCAGGTTGGAGTGAAGTCGCTACGTATGACGATTCACCCGAAGAACTTCGCAGCCGTTCGAGTAGCTCAACACTCTAAATTCGAGCTAAAGGGAACTGTTACCGATGAAGTGGTCGGCGAAGTTCACCTTTACGAAGCGAAGAAACGTGTAATTCTTCCTCCGCCTTCAACGCTGGTTTAGGCGTTTTTTTGCCGAGTGAATCGGTGACACGTTCGCTTCGGTCCTACTATTTCGTGATTGCTGGATTCCATTCGTGACCTAGCATCGCTTTGGCAATAGAATCGTGAGATCATCTTTTTTAGTCCCTCGGTTCTTGCCTACCAATCGGAGATATTCGCGTGTCAGACAACTCGGAAACGAATTCGCCAGATATGAGTTCTTCGGAAGCGACTTCAGAGGTGAAGTTCGAAGCCGCCACGAAGAAAAAGCGCGAGACTCGGCCTTGGGGCTCATACGAAATTCTGACTAGCGGACCTGGTTTTCAAACGAAGCGACTTACGGTGAAGTCCGAAAAACGACTTTCGCTTCAGTGGCACCGACACCGTGACGAGACGTGGGTTGTCGCACGTGGCACGGCTAGGGTGACTGTTGGTGAAGAAGAGCACACGCTGGGTCGTGGTGAATCAATGTTTGTTGCTCGCAATATTCACCACCGAATCGAGAACATCTCTTCGGTCGAGCCGCTAGAGATTATCGAAATCCAGACCGGCGACTATCTCGGCGAAGACGATATCGTCCGAGTAGAAGACGATTTTGGGCGGGCTGAGTAGGGCACTGAGTGCATCCTTCCGGTAATGTCTGGCATCTGAGCAGCATGGCGATCCGATCGCCTCGGACGTATCGAATCTACTTGTGGGGAGAACCAAATGGGAATGCTTGTACCGGATGATCAATTTCCGGACATCAAATTAGATATTGCTGGTGGTGGTTCGGTTTCGCTTCCGGGTGATGTCGCTGGGCACTGGACGTACGTTCTGTTCTACCGCGGTGGTTGGTGACCGTACTGCACTCGGCAGTTGGCTGAGGTAGAAGAATGGTTCGAACGACTTCAAGAGTTCGATATAAAAATCGTAGCTGGCAATACTGATGGTGATTCAGATACGGCTGAAACTCATGCCAATCACGATCTTTCATTCCCGATAGCACACAGTGTTCCAGTCGAAATAGCTGAGAAGCTAGGTGCATGGGTTGGTGAACGGCAGGGCAAACCCATGGTTCAGCCTTGTGAGTTCGTTATCAGACCCGACGGGACGGTTGCTGCCTCGATGTACGCAACGACTCAGCTCGGGCGGATGAAGCCAGAGGAGATCTGGAATTTCGTGAAAGCACGGATTTAGGCAAGCAGGGCGTGGCTTAATTCTCCCTCCCTTGCAAGGGAGGGAGTTAGAGGGTGGGTTGGATCGTGAACCGGCTCAATCGTTCTTTCCAGACGGCGATTTCACCCACACCCCAACCCTCTCCCTTGAAGAGAGAGGGGGCTCGTACAGGCTGCACGCCTACTTCAGCGCTACGCTTCCGTCTTCTCGGATTGGTGGTGCTACTAGGGCAGGGTCGAACGGGTGCATTGCTGGGGCGTCTTCGTTGAATATGACTCCGAGACCGGGCTTCTCAGAAGGCGTGTACCAACCGTTTTCTAGCTTGATTATCACGTCGGTCATGTCACGACGTGGCGGCACTTCTTCCTGAACCGATTCCTGAACGTCCCAAGAAGGCGACGCCGTGCCGATGGCGATACATGCGGCGGTTGCGATCGGTCCCTGGAAGTTGTGTGGGCAGATCTTGATGTGATGAGCTTCGGCGATCGTTGCGATCTTCTTCACGCCTGTAATTCCGCCAGCTACAGCGATATCGGGTTTGAAGAACGCTGGTTTTGCTAGCTGTGCGTACTCCCGGAACTCCCAAATGCCCATGTTTCGTTCGCCAACGGCGAGCGGCAATCGCATTTTTGCGGCGACTTCACCCATCGCTACGACTGAGTCGGGAACGATTGGGTCTTCGATGAAGTACGGCCTTAGTTTGGCGACTTCGTCACAGAACACGATCGCTTCGTGCGGCTGCATGTTTCTGTGAATCTCGATTCCAATATCGAAATCCCAGCCAACGGTTTCTCGAACTGCTTCGACCATCTCGACAGCTAAGCCGATCATCTTCGTATAAGTGAGTTCAGCCCAGTTTTTAGGCATTGGCGTGAACTTCAAAGCGGAGAAGCCCTGATCGAGCGCTTTCTTGGCGCCAACTGCACACTCTTCCGGAGTGCTTCCGCCGATTCCTTGCGCTATCCCTCTGATCTTTTGACGAACCTTTCCGCCAAGCAAATCCCAAACGGGTGCTTGAAGTCGTTTGCCCTTGATGTCCCATAGCGCCATGTCGATGGCGCTAATCGCACCGCCGATGCTGTTGCCTCGGAACGCTGAGTTGTATCGCCAGAGGTAGCTCCAGATGTGCTCGATATCACCGGCGTCCATACCGATTATCGCGTCGGCGAATCCGTGAATGGTCGCTTCAGCCGCTTTCGGATACGACCAGTAGCACGATTCGCCGATGCCTTCGGTTCCGTCCTCGGTTGTGATTTTCACAACAAGGTATCGAGCTACAAAAAACGTTTCAATCTTCGCAATTTTCATTTTTTTACTTCAGGGTGGGGAGGTGGGTCCGCAGATGGTTGATTAGTGGGGGTTGGGGTCTAGATTACGGGGACTAAATATTCCAGTGGGCGTTGATGCTTGCTTCGTACTCGGCAGTTTCTTCGTTCTCGATTTCTTCGATAGTAACGGGTCGACCCAGTACCGAAGATTCGAGAGCTGCGTTGCAAACTGCGAGGTCCTTTCGTCCGACGTAAGCGTCAACTTCCGGCTTCGTTCCATCGGCGATACATTGTCCGAGTTCGTAGTACTCAAGCGCAACGAGGAACCGATCGGCATCTTCAAACGGTGTGTCGTAAGAGCCAAGCCGATCGCTGCCGAAAAGACGGGTAGTTAGTTCGTCCAAATGGAAATCAGGCACTAATTCGAGAACGTCGTCGCCTGAAACTTCACCTACACCATCGATAGTTAGCTTCAGCGGGTTGCCTCGGCGCTGCTTGGCTGGTGCCATCGATCCTTTGCTGCCGTAGATCATGGCGTATTCCGTTGTTTCGCCGTGAGCAGCCCAGAACGAGGTCCATTGGCCGACCGCACCGTTCTTGAATTTGAGAGTGGATATGACCATATCTTCGGCTGTAGCGTCGATCTCGTCAGGGACTTCGCTAGCCCAATGCTCGTAGAAGTTTGCGACACCGATCTTCTCGCCCTTGTATCGCTTAGGCTCCCAGATTTTCGATACGGCGTAGACCTCTTCGATGTCGCCGAGGTAGTACATCATTTGATCGACAGCGTGAACGCCAGCATCGACGAAAATTCCACCAACGTTCTTATAGTGCCGCCACGGCCAAATGATGATGTCGTTACCGCCGCGAGCCGATCCGAGCAGGAAGCTGTATGGATCGCCAATCGCACCGGAATCGAGAAGTGCTTTGTTGAGTCGGCACATAGGGTCGCGTCGTTCTTGCTCGCCGACGCTGAGAACTTTGCCGCTACGCTTCCAGGCGTCGATTACTCGATTGCAACCTCGGACTGTGAGCGAAAGCGGTTTTTCGCAAAGAACGTTGTAACCGAGATCAAACGCCATCTCGGCGACGAGATGATGAGA
>JABIHL010000131.1 GCA_018649665.1 Chloroflexota bacterium
AAGGTTACAAATCCGAAACCACGTGACCGTCCGGTCTCGCGATCGCTGATGACTGTAGCTTCTTCGATTTCGCCGAAACGGCTAAATGCTGCCTGAAGACCAGACGAGTCAGTCGCCCATGCCAGGCTACCAATAAATAACTTCTTACCCATAAATCAAGCCTCGTTAGTGGGAATCCCATCGAATGTTCAAAGTTGAACATATCCATTGCCGTACGTACGGTTATCGTCCCACATTCTCGTTTTCGTGCTCAACCAATCCACTAACCATTCACCGAAATTACGGCGCGTAGTAGGCGGAATCACCCAAACACGTACTGGATTATACCTGCTAATGGCAAGTTGGGGCTATACCGATTAGTACTCATTCAGACACAGATGGCTAACAACTACTTAATTATTCGACTATTCGAACAGAGCTTTAACGCGTTCGAGTACATCAGATTCAGCGACGATTTCCGAATCTTTGCTGGTTCTAGACTTCACTTCAACGCCACCGTTTTCGAGGCTGCGCGAGCTAATTACAACCCGAGCAGGAATTCCCAGTAAGTCGGCATCCTTAAATTTCACTCCCGGAGGAGCGTCTCGATCATCGAAGAGCACTTCGTAACCAGCGTCTTGCAACGTTTCGTAGATCATCTCGGCCTTACCGGCGATGTCTGAGTCGTTGAGATTTAGCCCAGCGAGGTAGATTTCGTACGGTGCGATAGCTCTTGGCAGAAGCATGCCGAAATCATCGTGGTTAGCCTCGACAGCTGCAGCCAGTAGTCGCCCAACTCCTATGCCGTAGCAGCCCATGAGAATTTCTTCCTGTGCGCCATCTTCATTGGTGTAGTTGGCGCCCATTTTCGATGAATAGACGTTGCCGAGCTTGAACACATGTCCAATTTCGATTCCGCGTTTGGCAACGAGCTTTCCTTTGCCGTCGGGCGATAAGTAGCCCTTCTTCGCTTCGGCAATGTCGGCAACAATATCGGCTTTGAAATCTCGCTCGAAGTTGACGTTGCGCAGGTGAAAGCCGTCTTTGTTGGCTCCGGCGAGATAGTTCGATCCCATAGTGATCGAATCGTCGACAACGCTCTTCATTCCGGTGAGTCCGACAGCTGATGCCGATCCTGAAACCAACCCCGCTGCTTTCACTTCTTCAGGTGTTGCTAGCTTAGGCTCGGCGCCTCCAAGCAAGTTTCGCAGCTTGGTTTCGTTTACTTCGTAGTCGCCACGAATGGTCACAACGACTATCTCGCCATCGACACTGTAGAACACAGCCTTGGCGGTTTTCGATTTCGAAACACCTTCGGCCTTCGCCAGTTCTTCTATCGTCTTGATTCCCGGAGTTGCAAATTCTTCAACTTCACCAAGTTCACCGATAGGAAACGCCTTCTTAATGAACGAAGCTTTTTCGACGTTGGCGGCATAGTCGCTTTCAGTCGACATGAGAATCGTGTCTTCTCCGCTGTCGGTTAGCAGCACAAATTCGTTCGAGTCCTTGCCACCAATTCCACCGGAATCGGCATCGACCATAATTACATCGAGACCACAGCGTTTGAATATTCGCTTGTACGCAGCAACCATTGCTTGGAAGCTACGGTCCATGCCCTCGTCATCGGCGTCAAACGAATATGCGTCCTTCATTTCAAATTCACGCACACGTAACAGTCCGCCTCGTGGACGAGTTTCGTCACGGAACTTCGTCTGAATCTGATAAATCGTGAACGGCAGATCTCGATAGCTGGTTACCCCTGCACGAGCCATCGCTGTGGCAGTTTCTTCGTGGGTGGGCGCAATAATCATGTCGCGCTCTCGACGATCTTCGAATCTGGCGAGAGGTGGCACGAACGTGTCTGCCCTTCCCGACTCTAACCAGAGATCACGAGGCTGTACTACCGGCATGTTGATCTCTTGACCACCGACGCGATCCATCTCGTCGCGGATGATGTTTCTGATCTTCGTGATCGACCGGTTGCCCAGCGGCTGCAGGCTAAATATTCCTGCTGCGATCTGCTGGATGAACCCGGCGCGTGTAAGCAGCTTATGGCTGATGGTTTCTGCATCGCCAGGAGCCTGTCGAAGGGTTTTGCCGAATAGTTGGGAGCTTCTCATTTGGTAGTTCGTTCTTCACTTTGTTTTCGCCGAACCCATTGGTCGTTGGGAGACTGCGTCTTATCGACAGTGAATGCTGCCGGAATGACGAGGATTCAGACTACATCTGAAATCCGTATGTGTAATGCCGTCGTTGTGCCACTTAATGGTTATCGGTGTTTTCAACATAATCCGTTTTTTAGGCGCGTCGAGCGTGCTATTCACAGCAAACTCTCAGCGAACTGTAACCGTTCTGTAATTCTGTGCATCTAATAATTAATCAGCGCAGACAGACAGCACGTCCTACACCGATTTGAGGGCGGAAATTTGGAGGACAGTTACATGGCATTGAAAAAAGTTTTGGCAGGAGCGGTAGCAGCCTCTGCTGTCGCTGCAATTTTGATCCGGTCTAAAAAGACCACTGATCGCTAGCCCTTGACTACCTGACCAGTAGCCATCGGCAAAATATGACCTCCGAAGCATGACCCGGGCCAAAAGCTCGGGTCTTTGCTTTTAAGGACGAACCGAATCCAGAAACGACTTGATCTGCGGCAGGATTCCGGAAATTTCTTGCATGGCGCCTCCGTGATCGAGTCCATCCATAGAAATAAACTCAGCGTTCGACATCGTCTGCACAGTGCTTTCAATGTCGCCATGTCGCTCATCTTCTGTTCCGACAAACATCAACGTTGGTTGATGAAACTCTGCAAGCGCCTTTCGATAGACATTTTCCTGATCGAGGATTGAATGATCCAGCGAAGCTCTGATGGCATCGATGTCGTTAGCCAAATATTCGGCCCTCCATTCATCAGGCATTCTTCCATCAATCGATTCCCTCTGAAGTAGAACGTCTTCAATCGACTTAGCATCGCTGAACAGCGAACCCGTCACCATTAGTGCCTTTGGTGAAGGACCTGCGCCACCTGCGACCAGCGAGCGCAATCGGTGCGGAGCGTGCAATACGAAGTCAAACCCAAATCGACCGCCCATCGAGTAGCCGAGGTAGTGGGTAGTTTCGATTCCGAGGCTATCGAGAATTGCTTCAATATCCTTCGATTTCGGCTCAGGCAAATAAGCTGTTGGCTCATGC
The DNA here is from genome assembly GCA_018649665.1 of Chloroflexota bacterium. Classification (GTDB taxonomy): domain Bacteria; phylum Chloroflexota; class Dehalococcoidia; order Lucifugimonadales; family Lucifugimonadaceae; genus Lucifugimonas. The sequence continues at coordinate 3,169 of JABIHL010000131.1, forward strand.
GGCTTATCGCTCTGCCCATGCCCACGAGCGTCGACCAGAATCAACTTGCAGTCCGATTTCAAAGCGTCGACGACACCTAATTTTCGCCAGATATTCAGATTCCCGGTTGTTCCGTGAATCAACATTAGGGGCGGACCTTCCCCCTCGACTTCAAACCAGATTTTCACTCCATTGTTATCTACATAGGGCAATTCGACATCCTTCTACGGCTACACGGTTATGCCGACATCTTTACACGAATTAGCCGCTGATGCCCAGATGTGTAATCCATTCAGAACTTTCATCTGAACTAGGGCTACTGACCGATATTTCGTGACGGCGCGCCATGTTTTCAAATTGAGTGACAGTCCTTATTGCTTTTTAGAACAAATGTTCTATTATTGGTTTCCCTGTCGATATTTCGTTCTTGAAAATCACTTAGGAACGCACCGACAGGATTAATAGGCGAACTCGGTTCGTCTCGCACGCAGCGACATATTCCGTGGCGCTGATTGATTCCTTCTACGACCTAATTTCAGGTCGCATCCGCCATCACGCAACGCGCCATATAGCTATCTAAATGAGACGACATCCTCCACAAGTTAATTCCCTCACCTCGCAGCCAATCACGCAGCGAGCGATAGGCCAGCGCGCCACTGCGCAGAAGAGCCATTCATCACCCCAGACAACAAATAACGACCTCTCAGAAAACGCATCCAAGATGCTTGCTTGTTTGCGGATTCCAAATTTCCCTTGGCAGGTTGAAGTTGCGAGAAAGCCGGAACTGCACGATCAATCAGCGATCATCGCCGGCAAAGCGCTCGACCTTGGCGAAGAACTTATGAACATACCCAATAGTTCAAGCAAGCCCGGCACAAAAGCAGGGTCAAGATCTTCATCGAAAGCCAGCAACTCGCTTTCAGCACGTGTCGTTCTCGCAGCATCGCCTAATCTCACCGATGTCATGCCCGGAATGCCGCTTACCGAGGCAACATCACGCCACCGCGGCGTGCTCATCATCGAAGCAGATACTCCGCTTTATGCCCTGGTATTCGACGAGATCATCGAAAATCTCGAACAACTGGTGCCCGATATCGAAGCTGCTGCTCCGGGTCTCGCATACGTCGGAATCTGGGGACTCGAAAGTCTTTACGGAGACGATGCGCATGTCGTCAGACTGCTTGCGGGGGCAGTCGAGGGCTTCGATCTGCGCATCGGAGTTGGCGATAACAAATGGCTTGCTTACGCTGCCTCGCTTCTGAGTCGCTCGAACAGCGGCAGGAAAGTAACTGGCGAGCCAGGCAGATTCCTCGATCAATTCCCGGTCGACTCGCTTCCGCTCTCCTATCAGCTCATCAAAAGACTTCACGCTTTCGGACTAACGACGATGGGCCACATCGCCGATATTCCGCGGGGTCCGATGGAGGCGCAGTTCGGGCAGGCTGGCGGCACGGCGTGGGATTTAGCGAACGGAATTGATCACCGACCACTCATGCCAAAACGAAGCGTACTGGGCGTATCGGAGCATCTGGATTTTCCCGCCCCGACAGCAAGCATGGCAACTATCGTTCCGGCTATCGAAAGTCTGTTGAATCGTGCATATGGTCGGTCGCAACTTTCACGACGTTTTGCCCGACAGGCGAGCATTCAGTCGCAGGTTTTCCAGCATGCTCCATGGACGATGAGGGTGGCGTTCAAAGATCCCGCAGGGAACAAAAACCAAGCACTATTCGCAATCAAGTCGAAGCTCGATATGGCTGTAATTCCAGGGCCGCTCGAAGACATGCGCATAACGCTGTCGGGCATTACCGGCGAGGCAGGCAGGCAGGAGTCGATGTGGAAGGAAGTGAAGCGAGATACTGACCTGCAAGAGACGATTAGCCAGCTTCGATCCCGGCTCAGAGTTGCACCACCTATCTACCAGGTGAGAGAACTCGAGCCATGGTCGAGAATCCCAGAGCGCCGATACGCATTGGTCCAGATGAGCAGCTCTGGCGGCGAAGATGCAGATGTGAAGCGCGATCAAGTCGTTCGACGACACCCGGAGCTAACGGAGGCAAAGAAAGTTGGCTAACACACGCGTCACCAACCCTATTAACTCTGGCGGAATCAAACCGTTAAACGCCCCGCGCACCGTTCACGTTCGTACCGATTCAGCGGGCAACCCAACTTCGATCCAAGTTCCACCTGCCATCGGATCACCTCACTCTCGCCGAAAGCGCAGCGGCAACCCACACCCTAGCCCTCTCCCTACGAGGGAGAGGGGACATGACCGCCCGCAGGCAACGCTACTTTCCGATGGCAAGTGGATGCTAGTCGCCGAGATAGACGATATATGGAAGGTGAACGACGAGTGGTGGCGCGGGCCAGATGAGGAGATTGCCAGGCTCTACTACGTACTCCGACTCGAAAGTGGGCAAAAACTAACCATCTACCTCAATCTAGCGACCAACATCTGGTACCGACAGGCAGGCTAGTACCAACTAAACGGTCACAACAGGAAACGAATGAGAAACGACTGTGAATAGGTCCTTAAAAACGAAGAACGCAACGAGTAATCATTCGTCCGGAAATCACGAGTCGATTGCCCCCAACAATTCCGCAGAGAACAGCACTACCGCCTACGCCGAACTCCACGCACACAGCAACTACTCGTTCCAAGAAGGCGCATCAGAAGCGTGGGATTTACTGCTTACCGCCAAGCAGCTAGGACTACACGCCCTCGCTATTACCGATCACGACAACGTAAGCGGGGTCATGGAATTTGCGCAGGCGGCAAAAGAACTCGGCATCAAGCCAATCATCGGTATCGAACTCACTCTCGCACGTGGACTCGGTGAGCCGGAAGGCATCGAGTACGAGCCAGCCGATCGACCGCACATAACCCTGCTTGCCGAAACCGCTGTCGGCTATAAAAACATCTCTCTGCTAACCACCCGGGCCCACATCGACGCCGAAGACCGAAACGACCCGCATCTCGATCCCGCACTCCTTGCCGATCATGCTGAAGGAGTTATCTGTCTTTCCGGGTGCCGAAGGGGTGAGATATCCAAGCTCGTCTCCAACGGCGATATCGCATCTGCCCAACATACCGCTCAAAAATATACCGAGATTTACGGCAAAGAAAATTTCTTCCTTGAGCTACAGCAAAACCTCGTGATGGGCGACGTACAGCGAAACCGAAGCATGGCAGCTATTGCGCGGGAATTAAGAATTGGGATCGTCGCCACAAACAACGCCCACTACCACGTTCGTGATCGACATCGCCTCAACGACGCACTGGTTGCGATCAAGCACAACAAATCACTCGAAGCGAGCCACCGAGAACGCCGACCCAACGATCAGTTTTTCCTAAAGTCACCATCCGAAATGGGAATCCTATTCAGTGAGCATCCTGAAGCGATAACGAACACGGTGAAGATCGCCGACCGGTGTGAGTTCGATATCACTTCCGACGCCATATATGACTTTCCTTCCTATGATTTCCTCCCACCCGGGCATACAGAATCGAGCTACCTAAGGAAGATTTGCGAAGAGGCGGCTGTGCGTCGATACGGCAGCGTGACGCCAGAGGTCACGGCTCGACTCGATAGGGAATTCGATCTTCTCGAAAGGCACGGACTCGTTGGCTTCCTGCTGCAGTACTACGACATCATCCGAATTGCCCGCGAAGTGCAGGAAGATCTCGGGCTTGTCGAATCGGGACTCCCAATTGAAGAAAACCCACCGGGTCGAGGTCGAGGCTCGTCGGTCGCACTCCTAATCGGCTACCTCACTGGGCTATCGCACATCGACCCACTTAAATTCGGACTCAGGCTCGATCGATTTCTTCCAGAAACTGTCGAGGGCGAAAAGCTGTCTCCGCCCGACATTGATCTCGACTTCCCACGCGAAATCCGTGCCGAGTTAATCCTGCGCATTCACGAACGCTGGGGCTACGAACGCGCCGTGCTCACTGGGATGATTTCGACATACAAAATCCGTGGAGCCGTGCGTGATTTGGGCAAAGCTTTAGGCATTGCTGAAGACGATCTGGGTCGACTCAACAAGCGACTCGACGGTCACAGTTCAATTCCAGCTTTAGCCAAAGAAATGACAGAACTTCCGGAATTCAGAGATAGAGTCGACGCACCCGTTTGGCAGATGCTTATCGAACTCGCCCAACAGCTAAATCACTTCCCAAAATACCTCGCACAACACCCAGGAGGCATGATCCTCTCGGCACGTCCGCTCTCCGAAACAGTGCCGCTTCAGCGCAGCGCTATCGATGGTCGGTACATCTGCCAATGGGACAAAAACGCCTCCGAAGACGCCGGATTCGTGAAGATCGACTTCCTAGCGCTCGGGGCGTTATCGCAACTTTCAGAGGCACTGGAACTCATTCGAAAACAGACCGAAGAAAGAGTCGATATATCTCGGATCGACTTTGAAGATCACGCCGTCTACACCGACATTCACAACGCCGACACCATTGGCGTTTTCCAGATCGAATCGGCAGCACAAATGCAGACGGTCACTCGGCTACGCCCGCGCAATCTAACCGAAATGGCGTGGGAGGTCGGCGCAGTTCGTCCCGGTGTTGGGGTGAACGACGGTGTGACGCTTTTGATACGTCGTCACATGGGCAAAGATCCCAACTGGAAGTTCGATCATCCTCTCGAAGAGCCGGCATTGGGTCGAACCTATGGCGTGCCGCTTTATCAGGATCAACTCGGCGAATTGGCCATGCACGTCGGCGGCATGAGTGCAGTCGAGGGCGATCAAATGCGCAGGGCGTTCACTCGCAGAAACAACGAACGCCACATCGCCCACTGGAAAGACAAGTTCATCACGGGGGCGCTCGCAAAAGGCGTTCCACCCGATGCCGCCGAAAAGGTGTTCGGGAAATTTCATGGCATGTACCAATTTCCAGAAGCACACGCCTTCGCATTTGGCGTAACGGCGTACCAAATGTCGTGGCTCAAGCACTACTGGCCGCTCGAATTTTTCGTTGGCCTATTCAACAACCAGCCAATGGGCTTCTACAATCTCGAAACACTGAAAGAAGACGCTGTTAGGCACGGGGTCAAAGTACTTGGACCTGACGTTAATCTCAGCGGCAAAAAAGCCGTTATCGAAGATGGCGCGCTGCGGATGGGTTTAACCCATGTGGCGAAGTTAAACACGGCAACGGCCGTTCCTGTTGTTGAAGAACGAATGGCAAGCGGCGACTTCGTTTCGTTGGCAAATTTCATGTCGAGAACCCGGGTACAACAGGAAGTTCTCGATCTTCTCTCGGCAGCAGGCGCGCTCGATCGATTCGACAATATTGCCGACCCCGACCGAATCCCTCCTACTATCGCTGATCGACGTCATCTTCGCTGGGAGTCGGGCTTGCGCTATCGACCTCGTGGCGAGAAGAAAGATGGATCACGACAATTGGCGTTCGAAATGCCGGTCGAGCAGGACATGATTGCGCTACCAGGCGAGTCGGGCTGGGATCGGATGATTGGCGAGTACTCCGCCACGGGCGTGTATCCGCAGGGTCACATGATGGAGAAGATCAGGCCGCATTTACCTTCAACGGTGATCCGCAGCGAAGAAGTTCGGAACTACGCCAATGGTGATCGAATTTCGGTGGCGGGTCTGGTTATCAGACGTCAGAAGCCGAACGGCAAGACGGTTTTCATCACGCTTGAAGACGAGTTCGGGCACTCGCCTTTGATCATCTGGCCAACGATGTATCAACGCTTCAAGCAGCAGATCAAAGAGTCGCTACTACTAGCGACCGGAACGGTCTCCCGACGCGAAGGAACAATGAACATCGTCGTCGAAAACATCACCCCTATTGAGGAGTCGATCCCACAGTTCCCCTCAAGGGACTGGGGGTAGGGGTGAATCCACTGTCATTACGAGGAGTCCGAAAGGGCAACGTGGCAATCAGCGGACTAAGCAACGCAGTGCTCGAATATAGCTACGATTCGACACGCCCGAGACCGAGATCTGAATCTAGTTCAGGATGACGTTCAGTGCGCACACCTCTAAAATCGAGGACAGCGGATCTCGTATGCAAGAACGACCAGGGCAAATCCCCCAATCCATGCCAAAAGTAACAATCACTGAAACGAAAGATGGGCCGCTCGTTATCGAGGGGCAAATCAACCTCACCGACGCACGCCGGGTTGAGATCGATACTCACGGCAATGCACGACTGTGTCGATGCGGAATGTCGGGCGCAAAGCCGTTTTGCGACAACTCGCACACCGCAGAAGATTTCGGCGCCGAAAGCGGTCAGTCGGAAGAAGAATTCCTCGACCCAAAACCCGTTTCACGCCGACGTGAATACAACGGAAGTGGCGTAACGGTCAGCTTCGACGCATCACGCTGCATCCACGTCGCTGAATGCTTGAAACTAATGCCTGAAACATTCAATCTCAAAGCACGGCCTTGGATTAATCTCGTAGACGCTGATCTACAAAAAGTCGTCGACACCGTGAGAAACTGCCCAAGCGGCGCACTGCGCTACGAGCTAGACGAACCCGGTTCAGTGGAGCCCGAATCCACCGACGAAGCCCCAACAGTAAGAGCATGGCGAAACGGCCCCATCCGCATCAAAGGCGAGGTCGAAATCGTCAACAAAGACGGAGAGACGGTTCTCGAAGGCGACCGTGCGGTGCTGTGTCGCTGCGGAGCCTCACGAAACAAGCCGTTCTGCGACAACAGCCACAAGCTCATCAAATTCACTGCAATCACTTAGATTCAGCTAAGCGGCGCGGAATAGTCGACCAACTCGGCTTCCGACCGTAGATAGAGCGGGTGCTTGGGCTGCCCCTCGCCAGTGAGACCGAAACACTTCGCACGCATACCAGTATCCGAAATCATGTCATTCAAAGCAGAAATTCGGCGAACGTCGAACGAGCCATGATTACCCCATGCAACGACTACAAGATCGGCCCGACCAAGCGCTTCAGCTATAGCGAGATCGTTTCCATCGCCAACAGGGTCACCACAGGCAAAAAGATCAGCAGGCTTGGTCGCCATATACCCGTAGAGATTCACCACTTCGAGTCGACCAAACCCCTCGCGCTTGGCGAACCCAATGCAGCGACGAATAGTTGGATCATTATGAGAAGCATCAGCGGTCGATGGATTCAGCATCACAAAAAGGCAAGTCGAATCGCCAGCGAATTCACGTGTGAGCAAATATCGATAGCGGCCGCATGACGAAAAATGAGCGACATCCAATAACGACCCGGTCGTTGATTTCTGAAGTGTCACCTTCAGAGCATACCGCTTTCGCCAAATCTGCCAAGCCATACACACAGAAAAAACGCGCTAGCCGTAATTAGTGAATCACCGAACCGAGCAACTCAGTCTGATGTGGCGAAACCACCACCGGCCCAGGGGCCCGCTGAATCAACCAGTCGGACACGCTCCCTCGAACCCAGCGAATCAATCCGCCAGATCCGCGCGTCGACATCACGACGATGCTTCCTGGATGGTTAGACATTGATCGAATAATCGATTCGCCAGGATCACCGACAAGCAATTCCGGTATTGCGAATACTTTTCGCTTAGCAAGCTGAGCAGAGATACGGTCAAGATAGGTTTTTGCTGAAACATTTTCCGCAAAAGACGAATCCTCGTCGATGACTCTCAGCAGGTAAAGCGGAGCAACCAATGATTTCGCCAAATGAATAGCATCATCCAGCGCAGTCACGGCGAGTTCAGATCCGTCGAGAGGCACAATCACGCCCGAGTCATACTCTTCAACGCCAACTTCAGCAGCAACGTTGTCGGCTCGTGTTACATATACAGGCACTGCTGATTCTGAAATCAGCTCGTCGGTAACGCTACCCAATATTCCTCGAGCAATTCCTGAGCGACCTCGTGTGGTCATGACGATCAGATCGGCGTGTTCGTCTCCAGCGATCCGCGCGATGCTCGCGGCGGCGTCTCCTGTTGTGACATGGAAGCAGCACGAGACTCCGCTCTCAACAATTGAGCGAGATATTGCATCGAGGTACGATTCGGAATCATTTCCTGCAAGATCACCAGCCTTACCGGTCGCAACGGTCACCAAGCACAGCTGAGCGTCGATACGCCGGGCGATCGACAATGCCGACGGCAAGGCTTTGCTAGCCAGTTCCGAACCGTCTAACGGCACGAGAATTTTGTTTATCGACATCAATTACCTCCGTCAGCCATGATTCCTGTCACAGTTTCACGCGCTCTTCACGTTGCGGGTAGCTACAACATCACAGCCAGTACCCAAAACGTCTGCGATCAATACATCCCCAACTTTGATCGGAGCCTGCACACGCACGCCGGTAATTTCGTCCATCGTCTCGATCATCATCGCTTTGGGAATCGGCGGATTTGTGCGAACGCTAACCAGAGGCCAATCTCCACCATCGACAGGCATCGACGTTGTTACTGTCCGGCGTGGGTCGAACAGCTCGGAAGCAACGTAGTCATTAGCCAATTTGCAAAGGTGATTCCTCACCCCGGTGACTCCGTCTTCCTGATTCCATTCAACGTCTACCGGGCAGCTAACGGGGCAGACAATACAAACTATTGTGGAATTCAATCTTCAATCTCCGCGGTAATTTCGTTATCGATTACGTTCTTGAATCGGCCTTTGCCAACTCTGACTCGGATCATTCCTGCCGGTTCCATGTGCGGCATCTTCAAACGCCTTAGCACCTCACCACCGCTCTTGAACACCACCGATTTGTCGTGCTCTTCCTTCCAAGGTCGCATCGTGAAATCGACTGCATCCGACCCGCTGATAGTCGCCGGAAGTACGTATCGAAGTCCTTTGCCGGCTTTCATATCGATCACAGGTTCGGGAAGTTCACCTGTCATAGCCCAATTCGCAGCAGCCACGCCAGCCTTCTCAGATTCGAGAGTCGCAAAATCGACCACGTCGTGAACCTGAAGTACGTTTCCGCACGAGAATATTCCCGGAATCGAGGTTCGGAACGAATCGTCAACAACTGCACCGTTCGTAGCCGGGTGCATTTCTACTCCGACATTTACAGCCAGTTCTGTTTCGGGAATTAGGCCAACCGAAAGCAGCAACGTGTCGCACTCGACGAAACGCCGTGTTCCTTTGATCTCGCCCATCTTCGGCCCGACTTCAGCAAGCGTCACACCAGTCACTCGTTCTTTGCCATGAATCTCGGCAACAGTAGTGCTGAGATACAGAGGAATATCGAAATCTTCCAAACACCTAACGAGGTTTCCGGCGATACCGCTCGGCTGAGGGAGAATTTCAGCCACGCAGACCACTTCCGCTCCTTCGAGCGTTAGCCGTCGAGCCATGATTAGCCCAATATCGCCAGAACCTAAAATCACGACCTTCCTACCAACGGCAAGGTTGCGAACGTTCATATAGTTCTGCACCGATCCTGCCGTGTACACGCCCGCAGGTCGAGTTCCGGCGGTGCCAATTGCTCCACGCGTACGCTCTCGACATCCAGTGGCGATAACAACCGCACCAGCCTGAATCGTTTGAACACCCTTTTCGTTGCGAACGGTAATCAGGCGATCATCAGTGAGATCAGTAACAGTAGTCTTAAGCCACGTTTCGACGTCACGCTCATTTACTCGATCTTCGTAGATGGCGGCGTACTCCGGGCCAGTAAGCGCTTCTTTGAACACTTTTGTGCCGAAACCGTCGTGTACTTGCTGATTCAATATTCCGCCGACACGATCGTCGCGTTCCAGCAAAATCACACGGTTCGCACCTGCGCCCTTGGCTTCAGCTGCGGCGGCCAATCCAGCCGGACCACCACCAATAACGGCTACATCAGCAATCTCTGGAGTCGTCATTAGTTAGCCTCCACTTTCTCGGCTTCCGCTTTTTGTTTGGCTCGTTTCGCCTTGCTTTCAGCACGGAGGTCTTCTGTCGTTCCCAAGAAGAGCCATGAATCGCCGCCATTAAGCGTTATCGACTCTGGAGACTTACCGTTTTCTATCATCAGATCCACGATTCTCGGGCCGCAGAATCCTCCCTGACATCGCCCCATGGTCGCCCGTGATCGGTACTTGATTGCGTTGAGCGATTCGGCGCCAAGTTTGTTGTTGATCGAATCGACTATTTCCGACTTGGTAACCATTTCGCAACGGCAAATAACTTCCCCGTAGCCGGGGTCTTCAGCAATCATCCGGTCGACCACAGAAAGCGTTTCTTCACGGGATCGATGGACAGATGACCATTTCGGCTTGAAGTTCAAATTCGTCTTAGTAGAAACTCGCTCTCGAACCCACGTCGACACATGCTCAGCGATTGCCGGAGCAGCGGTCAATCCCGGTGATTCGATTCCGACTAGCTGCATCACACCCGGAGCTTCCGGCACTTCTTCGATTACGAAATCGCCAAACCCACCGACCTTCGAAGGAACCAGCTTGGGTCGCATGCCGGAATAAGCAGTTATGACATCACGAGGAGTCAGACCCGGTAGGAACTCGGTTGCCTCGCTAATCAGCTGTCGTCGAATCTTTGCCGTAGTCCGAACGTCGTCTGAATCGTTCGTGTAGTCCGCTGATGGTCCTAGCAGAATATTTCCGTCGGTCGTTGGAGTTATATGAATGCCGAGTCCAGCTCCGCCCTTTGGTGGAACCGGATACACCATGCTGTTGATTAGTCCTCCGACCCGCTTATCGAGAATCACATATTCGCCTCGACACGGCCACACGCGCCATCGAGTAACACCAACCATACGAGCGATCTTGTCGGAGTTCAGACCCGCAGAATTGACGATCAAGCCTGCACTTACAGTTTCGTTTGGTGTTTCGATTTCGAAAGCGCCTTCAGACCCCTTGATAGCGGTCACTGGCGAGTTGAGTTTTATCTCCACGCCTGCTTCAACGGCTGATTCAGCCAGAGCAATTGTTAGCGAATACGGACAAGCAATCGCAGCGGTCGGAACATTAAGAGCCCCCGCCCCTTCGATGTTCGGTTCCATCTTCTTAAGCGTTGCTCGATCGATAATTTCGAGATCAGGCACGCCGTTGGCGTCACCTTTTGCCTTCAGGGCGTCAAGATCAGGAACTTCCGACTCGCCCAGCGCAACAATCACCTTGCCGACTCGCTTGAACGGTACGTCAAGATCAGCGCAATACTGCTCGAACATCTTCGCGCCAGCGACGTTGAATTTCGCCTTCACCGATCCGTGCGGTACGTTGATCCCGGTATGGACAACTCCGCTGTTCTTACCGCTTGTCCCGCGAGCAACGTCGGCGGCGCGTTCTAGAACAATGATCTTGAGGTCATAGCGGCTCAACTCACGGGCGATCGCGCTGCCTACAACTCCGCCACCGATAATCGCTACATCGTATTTCTCAGCCATCGAGTCTCCACGATTCCGCCTTTGCTCGTCGAAGAAGGATTTCATCGAATCCGATCGACTACACGGCGTGGTATCGCTGCGGGCCAACCCAACTCACCGCTATGAACCCCCTTGGCGAAACTAAAGATATTAAGGGGTTCAAGAAAACCTTAGCGCGCTAAAAATGGGAGTATCACCCAAATAGCCTGAGCATCCCGTGAGGATGCGAAGCGAGTTTTCCCGATTGGCTAAATTGGTGCGGTGATCGTTTACTTTGCCAACAGCTTGATTAGTTCGGGATATTTGCCTGACGTGCCTACCATCAGCGGCGTCTTGCCATCGATGTCGGCCAGATCGGCATTCGCTCCTGCATTCAGCAGCAACGTCACGGCATCGCCCTGACCGCTTCGCATGGCGATGTTGAGCGGTATTCGACCGCTTCCGGTTGCACGATTGGGATCGGCTCCGGATTCGAGCAACAGCGCTATCACTTCGGTAACTTCCCGCACCAAAGCCCAGTGAAGACCCGTCCAACCCTTGAAATCGATTTCGTCGATGTCGTTGGCGCTAGCAATTCTCAGGCGAATTTCTTCGACAGCCGCGCCATTGCAAACCAAGTTAGGAAGCGTCGGCTCGGATCGATCAGTCGGCTCAGTCATTGTGCGAACACGATCACTTGATCAATCGAAGCTTCGTGTATCGTCCACCGATGAGCCATTCACTGACGTAGATGTTCCCATCATTGTCGGAAGTTATTCCGTGCGGACTGTTGAACAACCCTTTCACCAATCGAGAAGTTCGGCGTGGAATATCGTTCTCGTCGGGCTCGTTCGGCCAAGCTGGCTCTTCGGATACAGGAGTATTGTCGCCAATGTAACCAACCAACTCGTCGTTGGGTCCAACCACCGTCAAGCGGGCGTTCAATTCGCCTACCAGCAGATTATCACCGTAGTTCGAAAATACCGTTGGACGATCAAAATAATCTGAACCTATCGTGCGAACGTACTCGCCTTCCATGTCGAAGACCTGCACACGCCCGTTCGCCCTATCGGCAACAAGTAGCTCAGGCGTGCTCGAACGAGTATTGATCCACAGCGAGTGCGGACAGTCGAACCGCTCCGAGCCTTTGCTTCCGTCGATAGTCAGAAGATATTCGCCGTTAGAGTTGTATCGATGAACGAGGCTTTTTCCATAACCGTCGGCGACCCATACATCGCCGTTTCCGCCAAGATTCTCGTCAAAAGCAATGACACTCGTTGGTGAGAACGGTTCGCCCGTCAGACCGGCGTCAGTCGGCTCGAAAAGTTCCATTTCGACCAGACCTGACATGGAAACACGCACTACCTTCCCTTGCAGAGGGTCGGGCATGTAGTCGTAGTCGTGTTCGGGATCACGCTTGCGGCCGTTGTCGGCGATCCATATCGATTGGTTGAGACCGATAGTGCTCAACGTCAGTCCGTGAGCCTCGATTACCGGAATCTCGAACGACCTAACGAGCTCTCCCTCAGTCGTAAGAATCACGACGAGCGATTCGGCAGGATGAAACGTTACGATCTGGCCTTCATCGGAAAACGCCATGCCGTGGTGCGACCAGCCGCGAGCCACTGATCCGTTTGACGGAAGTTCAGCCCAATCACCAAGCCACTCGAACTCGAAATCACCAACCGATACGTTCATGCCCAAACCCTCGCTACTTCATCCGAATTTGTCGTGACCCAATCTCATCACCGCTGCTATCAGCGGCCGATCAGGTAGGTTTTACTTCCTCGAAGTGAGTCTTGCTCAGTTCTTCCTGAATCTCAAAGATCGATCCTTTATCGGCAGGTTTTGGCTCAGCGACACGAACAGGAGCACCGTTGAATCGAGGTACGTTCGGACCCACTCCCCGAAGCATGTCCGACTGCCACTTCTCCCAGTCGCCGTAGCCACCAATTGGGAATGCGTCGGCTGCGGAGTAACCCATCAGCAGCAAACGACGTGCGTTCGCCGACATGTTTGGTTCCGAACCATGTAGCGCTCGTACATGGTGAAGTGAAATGTCGCCTTCGTTCATTAAAATTTGTCCGGCAGATTCCATATCGACGTCCGACATTTGAACGGCTCCGACGAATACACCATCTTCGTGGTGATCGTAGGCAGGTCCTTTGTGTGAGCCAGGTATGACCATCAGGCAGCCGTTTTCGACCGTCATCGCATCGATAGCAACTCCAACTTCGAGAATGTCGTCGTTTGTTGCAGGGTAGAAGCCCCAGTCGGTGTGCCATTCGACCTGCGCTCCGCCACGCGGCGCCTTGTTGTTCAGCTTGGTGTGGTGATGACGAATATCGGAACCGATTAGCTGCTCTAGGATGTCGAGAAGCTTCGGATTCCGCATCGCCCGGTTGTAGGCATCGTGGTGCAGGTGAGGATTCTTGATTCGTCGCAGCTTCGGATTGTTAGCCGAGTGACCTGCTTTGATATCAATGTCGAATATCTCAGTGTGCTGCGAAACCTCGGCCGATTTCTGCACGAACTCCTCAGTCACTTCCTGAAGTTCACGAACCTCTGCGGGCGTGTAAACCTCACGAACGGCGATATAGCCCTCACGGTTGTACTGATCGATTTGATCCTGAGTCAGAATCTTCGCCATGTTTTTCCTCTTCGAAAGCTACAAAAGAACAAGATGGCGAAAGTTTAGGCGCGCAAAGAGGTACGGGCAAGGTCAATCCGATTATGCGCGACCACATCTCACTCTGTCATGACGGCGAATCCAACAGGTTGGCAAACAACGTCCAGCTATTCGCGAATGATCCGGCACTTTGAAGTGCCGGATCATTCGCACAAATTAGATCAGTTCGAGCCTACGGGAGAAAAAGTGCCACTGGCACCCTAGTCGTCCTGCCCACGCTTAGCCCAGTTGGCGTTCTCGAACATGTTCAGGCCGGGGTCGGCAATAACTCCGGCTGATGTGTAGTTCGGTGGGTTCGCCTTGATGAAGTCCTCATCAAGCTCGATGCCCCAACCCGGCTTATCTGGCACAGGGAAGTAGCCATCGACCACTTCTGGATAGCCAGTTCCAGCCTTCTTCACATGCGGATCAGCAAAGTCGTTGAAGTGCTCCAAAATCTTGGCGTTCCGAAGCGTGAGACACAGGTGCAACGCAGCCATCGTCGAAACGATTCCGCCAACGTTGTGCGGTGCAACCATGATCGAGTAAGTCTCGGCGGTCGAGGCGATCTTCTTCGTCTCGAAAATTCCACCCGACTGCGTAATATCGGTCTGCAGAACATCGACGTTCTGCGATCCCCAAATTTCCCTAAATTCAGGTGCACCGTAAAGGCGTTCACCAGTAGCGATAGGCAATGACGTGTGCTGCCGCACCGACTGTAGTGCTGGAGTATCACCAGGTCGCACCGGTTCTTCGATCCAACCGATGTTGTACTTTTCGATGTGGCGAGCGATTTCACGAGCCTGAACCGGCGCGAATCGACCGTGCATTTCGATCATGATCTGTGCACGCGTGCCGGCTACATTTGCCACAGCTTCGATCAAATCAAGCGAGCGGAAGAATTCCGAACGTTCAAGTTCCATATCACCGTTGCCGAACGGATCGAATTTCATCCCGCGGTACCCGCGATCAACCACTTTACGAGCAGCTTCAGCGAATGCTTCAGGCGTACGTTCTACTGTGTACCAGCCGTTTGCGTAGGCAGGAATTTTCTCTTTGACTTGACCGCCAAGCAGCTTGAATACTGGCTGACCAGTCTTCTTGCCGATGATGTCCCAGAACGCCAACTCGACGAGAGCCAAGCCCGTGTAAACAACCTCGCCCGGCTTACCGAAGTCCAACAGAGTCATTCGACGGTAAAGCGCTTCGATATCGAACGGGTCGTGACCGATGAAGTGACGCTGAGCGTCTTTTAGGTACTCGATGACCGTATGGGTTTTACCCAGAACACGAGCTTCACCAACACCGATCATTCCTTCGTCGGTTTCGATGATGCAGTAGGTAAGGTTTCGCCAGGGAGTACCCAGCACCAGTGTTCGGAATCCAGTGGTCTTCATGCTTCTCTCGTTCGTATTTTTCCAGTGTTGGGGAGCGAGCGACGATACGCTTGCGAATTTCGATCAGCTCATTCTAAGGGCAATCGACACCGCTAGATAATTACAATTCGCCAGATCGCTACGCTGGCGGCGTAAAACCGGAAGACTCGCCGCCGGAGCCATCAAACAAAAACGATGCCGATTCCCAAGGTTGCTCGCGGATGAAGTACTGATCTTCGCCGGGCATCCATTCTTCGACCCATTTCGCACGTATTGCTTCACCGTCACGTGCAACACCCCGTTCGAGTCGAAGCTCACGTGGGCAATCGACCCATATCGATATCTTCCAGAAGTCTCTCAAATCGTTGCGCAAGGCGGTTACACCTTCAATTATTGCCACTCCGGTGGGTGGGATTTCGAACCACTCGCCTAAGGTGTCTGTCGGCCAGTCGTAACGCTGGTGCTTCGACGTAATGCCAGCGAGCAGCGGTTTCAGAGCGCGCTCGGCGAACGTGCTCAACTGCCAGTTCGAATCGTCGGTCCAGTCGGCAAAATCATCGAGGTGAATCAAAGAAGCGTCACCGAGCGCAGCCGCAAGATTCTTCGCTAGCGTCGATTTACCCGAACCACCGCCACCGTCAATTCCAATCAAAACTGGCGAATCAGCACTGCTCGAAATCTCTCGACGCACTACACTGAGAATCATTTCGAACGAAGAATATGTTTGAGCGTTCGTCGACATGCCGGTAACTCTATGTGCCAATGAACGACCTCGCCAATCATTCCCGGCACTCATTCGTATCAGGACTCTGGTAAATTTCTGCCATCAAAAACGAATCGATCACCGGAGAACACCATGCCTCTTCACCCACAAGTACAAGCACTGATGGATCGCCGCGCCGCTCTTGGCTTCCCCGACAACCGTGATATCACGCCGACGGAAGCCCGGGCGAATGCCACAGCAGGACGCATTGCAATCCCATCGGTTCAGGAACCCGTTGGTGAAATTACCGAGCGAACAATTCCGGGTCCTGCTGGCGAAATTCCGATTCGTATTTATCGACCAACCACCGAAGGTCCGCACCCGCTAATCATGCTTTTCCACGGCGGTGGATGGGTGATCGGCGATCTCGACAGCGAAGATTCGACTTCACGAGGTCTGGTAAATCGAGTCAATGCCGTACTGATTTCGGTCGACTACAGGATGGCGCCTGAAGACCGATTCCCTGCTGCTCCCGAGGATTGCTACGCAGCGACCGTTTGGGCAGTCGAGCATGCCGAGGAACTTGGCGTTGACGCTTCGAATCTTGCGGTTGCCGGTACGTCTGCCGGTGGAAATCTTTCGGCAGCGGTCGCTCTCATGGCTCGCGACAGGGGCGGACCAACGATCAAGCATCAAGTGCTGTACTGCCCAGTGATCGACCGCAGCTTTGAACGTCCTTCGTGTGTCGCGAATGCAGAAGGTTACGGACTAACTACAGAGGGAATGAGTTGGTTCTGGGATCAATACATTGGTTCCGACGGAGACGGTCATCACCCCTACGCTTCAGTGATCCGCGCTGAAGATCTTTCCGGTCTTGCCGATGCGACAGTGATTGCCGCTGAATACGACCCGCTGCTCGACGAAGCCGCCGACTATGCAGCTGCCCTAAAAGCTGCTGGCAACGACGTGACTTACACCGAATACGCTGGCATGACACACGGCTTCAACGGATCGTTCGGGCTGATCGACGATGCGGTAAAAGCCTGCGACGAAGCTTCGGCTGGCATCCTGCGATCGTTCGCTAAATAATCACAACCTTGCAGACTGAACCTGGAATCGATCTTGCCACTGCACACACAAGTAATAGAGTTTCGGGATAAGCGCCTGGCACTAAACCTCGCCCCCAATAGCGAAGTTTCACCCGATCAGGCACGAGAAAATTCACGCATCTGGCGAGCGGTGATTCCTGCCGATCTCGAACCGGTGTCAGATATTACCGACCGAACTATTCCTGGACCGGCTGGTGATTTACCGATTCGCATCTATCGTCCTGATTCAACCGGACCGCATCCCCTATTGATGTTGTTCCACGGCGGCGGGTGGCTCATCGGCGATCTTGACCATGAAGATCCCTCGGCTCGGCGCATGTGCAATCAGCTAAACGCTGTTGTCGTATCTGTTGACTATCGATTGGCTCCAGAAACTCGTTTCCCCGGAGCGCCTGATGATTGCTACGCAGCTTTGGTTTGGTCTTTTGAGAATTCAGAGGACTTAGGAATCGACGCAGCCAACATCGCAGTAACAGGAACTTCTGCTGGCGGAAACTTAGCGGCGGTTGTGGCACAGATGGCGCGCTATACGCGTGGGCCTAAGATCAAACACCAAGTGCTGTTCTGTCCTGTGATCGACTACGACTTCGAGCGCAGTTCGTACACCACTCACGGCGATTCGTTCGCACTGACTCAGGACAGCATGCGGTTTTTCTGGAAGCAGTATCTCGGGCCGGATGGCGAGTCGAACGGGCACACACCATACGCTTCGCCAATCAGGGCCGAGTCGCTTGCCGGTTTACCGGATGCGACGATCATCACAGCACAGTACGATCCGCTGGTCGATGAGGCTGTCGACTACGCAAAGGCATTGCGCGCCGCAGGTGTAGATACTTCCTACACGCAGTATCCCGGTATGGCTCACGCATTCAACGAGTTAATAGGGATTTTTGATTCGGCACGGGTGGCGGTCGATGAAGCGTGCGAGCGCATCCTCAAATCATTCGATAAGTAGTACCGCCGAAGCCAGTTAATAACTGCGAGCAGCCATTTTGTTTGAAGATCGACTGCCCGCAGTTTTTATATTTACTACCCGGTTTTACCTGAACGATTCAGGGTTAGTTGGACGAATCACCGACAACAGCATTAATCAATTCGTAGCACGTGTTGATCGATTGATCGGGCTCGTCGCCCTGGCACAGCAGAATCATGTTCCCGTAAACCACAAAATCGGCGTAGTTCGGTCCGCGTTGACCGCTCCAAGCAGCGAGGTCGGAAGATCCACCACTTCGCATTCGCTGGCGATCTTTATATCCCTCAGGCCACGGGGTTGTGTCTTCCTCAATATCGGCATCATCACCGGAAACGGCTTCAGCCAGTGCAGTTCCCAACTCGACTGCATCGACGTGACTGGCGTAGAAACGAGCCTCAACATCGAGTGGGCCTGCTTCAGTACGAATAAATCCGTACCAAGCGTCGATTCCGCCGGGAAGTTCTTCCACGTGGTACTGCTTAGATGCTTTCATTCCGGCGGCTGTGAGATCAGACACTGTAAACACCCGTGAATCGTCGACAACTCGTTCAAGTGGGGTAGCTGGTTCGCTGCTGCCGCAAGCAATAATCATCAACAACAATGCCGCTGCTAGTCCGAGAACGACCAATGAGCGAGATGACAAACGATATCTCAAGGCTTTGTTAGTTCCCATATACGGTTCGGCACGCCAGCAAGCGTCTATCGCGAGCCCGACGGTTCGAGTGCTACTTCTTATCCATGTTTTTCAGCTGGGTTTCTGCAAATTCGCCGGCGTACGGAAGCTTGTAGCGATTGCCCTGAAACGCCTGATACATCATGAAGAGCCAGATAATAACCGTGGAAATCTGCAAGATCACAGTGACTAACCCACCAATGACCGGAAGAAATCCTACGATCAATGAAGCGATTGTTAATGGGACGAATACAACGATCGACTGCATTGCGTGAAATCGAACAAAATCATTGTCTTTTTCCGTCATCAGGAAAATGATTCCGGTCAGCCACATGAGAATGTAGGCAAGTAACCCAGCGACATTCTCGGTGGTCCCAAGAGTGGTCGTGGCTTCGCCCACTGCCCCATTATCGGCATCGGTCGCATCTTGATTATCTTCAGATGGTGTTGGGTTCTCTGCCATGCTTTATCCCTCACTTCGTAAATGTCGGTCATTTCCAGATCGATTTCGATGTACCTAAATACGATCACTGCCACTTTATATACATCGCCAGTAATAACGTCAACGAAAAAGGGCGATCATGCAAAATGCAGATCGCCCCGTTCTCACGTACTAATTAGAAGTCGGAACTAGTCCTTGTATTCCGAGAACTCAAGCCACTGCTGGGTTTTTACGTCGAGCAGCACGCTCTTGCCTTCATCGTCGTTGATCTGGCGAGCCTTCGTTAGCGCACCACCGATTTCAGAAGGATCGGTAATCTTGATACCGACTCCGCCAAGGTCTTCAGCGATTCCAGCGTAGTTTCCGCCCATATTTCCAGCGTTGTACTCGCCCATCGCAGTTGGCAACGCTCGGTTGTAGCCACCCATGGTTCCGTTGTTCAAAAGAACAGTGGTAATAGGCGCACCGATTCGGTTAGCGGTTTCAAGATCGAGACCCGACATTCCGAACGCAGCATCGCCCATGAAGTTGATGCACATCTTTTCAGGGTGAGCGATTTTTGCCCCGATCATCAACGGAATTCCGTAGCCGAGGTGAGTGCTCTTGCCCCAGCCAATGTAGCTATGAGGAACAGTCGCTGTGTAGAACGGCATTAACTGATCACGCGGGTGACCAGCATCGTGAGTCACGATAGTGTTTTCGTGGTCAACAGCCTTGTTGATCTCGTTCACCAATCGGTAAGGGTTGATCGGATCCATGTCCGAATTGAGCAGTGCTGCCCAATCGTTCATCCACTCTTTCTTAACCTCTGCGACAGCTTCTTGGCTCGATGAATCGGACTTACGTCCCTCTTCACCGATCTCCGCCTTGATCTCATCTATAAGCATGCAGATCGTCTTGTTAGCATCGCCAATCAGGCCGATATCGGTGGTGTATTCCTTATCGATATCGTCGTAGTTGGCAGTCGAGTGAATCAGAGTTTTACCAGATGGAATATTGATTCCAAAGTTGGTCTTAGTGAGGCTCGCACCAATGGCGAACAATACGTCGCTCGACTTCAACCACTCCCAAACACCCTTAGGTGCCGACTTGTTAGCCGCACCCAAAGACAGCGGGTGACGTTCGTCGAACGCAGATTTACCAGGCATCGTTGTGATAACTGGAATTTGTGTTAGTTCAGCAAGCTCGGTCAACTTGGCAGCCGCACCAGCGTAGAGCACTCCCTGTCCTGCCCAAATTACAGGTTTCTTAGCAGCCAAAAGCTTCTTTACTGCTGCACGCAAGTCAGATTTATCAGGAGCCGCAACGTATCGCTGAGGCGAACGGAAGTCATCAAGGCTCGAAACCTCGTTACTCATTACGTCACGCTGCATTTCGAGCATCACAGGACCGGGTCGACCGTTCTTCATGATCGAAAGTGCCTGTCGCATCTGCCCAGGGATGCGTTCTGCATGGGTAACCGACTGCGCCCACTTGGTGATGAATCGGAAGTTGTCAGGGCCTGAGAAGTTAGGTGAGGTTGGAGTCACGCCAACGCCGGGTCCGTCGGGAAGGAAAATAATCGGCACGCCCTCGGACGAAGCCTGTGCAATTCCACCGAATGCGTTCTCGATTCCGGGTCCACCCTGACAAGCGAAAACTCCGAACTTACCTTCCGTAGCCATCATTCGAGAGAAGCCGTCGGCAGCCATTATTCCGCCACGTTCCTGTCGAAAAACGAACGGCTTGATTCCTTCTTTAGCGATGGCCTCGATCAACGGATTGGCAGGGAAGCATGCCATCCACTCGACACCCTCTTGCTTCAAGATTTTTGCTATCGCCTCATAACCGTTCATACGTTCGTTCTCCTGAAATGGTGAAAGTTGCGTCGTTTGCGGATCAACCTTTACAGGGGCTTCTTTTAACGGAGCCTCTGGGAAAGACCCTGAGTGTAGCTCTACCGCATATTTGGCGCAATTTGAATTTTTCGACCATGACAATCCGGGGAAACACGCCGAATCGCGCACAAAATCTTCTAGGAATCGCCTAAGGGACAGTGGGTAGAGTCAGGGTATCTGCTTCATTAGCGAAGGCAGTGACGAACCGAACTAGCGAAAACTAATCGGTCGTACAAGCCCTCATAGCCCGCCTTAATCGCCGGGGAGATCGAACGAAAATGCCTGACCACAACACACCGATTCCAGAAGGTTCTGTCGGTACCGCAAACATCAAAGTAGTTGGTGTTGGTGGTGGCGGCCAGAACGCTGTCAACCGAATGTACCGAGAACGAGTACCTGAGGTTGAATACATTTCAGTAAACACCGATTCACAGGCGCTCGACGCCGCATCGGTTCCCGTCCGACTACGTGTCGGCGACTCAACCGCTCGCGGCCTCGGCGTTGGTGGTGACCCATCAAAGGGTCGACAGTGTCACGAAGAAGATCGTGATGAAATCAAGGAAGTGCTCAAGGGTGCCGATCTTGTATTCGTAGCTGCCGGTATGGGTGGCGGAACCGGAACCGGAGGCGCACCAGTTGTTGCCGAAGTTGCCCAAAGCCTCGGCGCACTTACAGTCGGTGTCGTAACCAAGCCATTCGCATTTGAAGGTGCGGTTCGCAAGAAAAAGGCACTCGAAGGCATCGAGATGCTCCGTGAAGTGGTCGACACTCTAATCGTTATTCCTAACGACCGACTTCTCGCTATCTCCGATGAACAACTCACGATGGACCGTGCGTTCAAACTGGCAGATGATGTTCTTCGCCAGGGCATACAGTCGATCGCAGAACTGATTCTCGTCCCAGGCGAGATCAACCTTGACTTCGCTGATGTCCGAGCCGTTATGGATAACGCCGGTCCTGCATGGATGGCTATCGGTAAAGGCACGGGCGAAAACCGAGCAATCGAAGCTGCAGAAGAGGCGATCAACTCGCCGCTATTGGAAGTCGAAATTGCCGGAGCCAAAGGTGTGATCTTCAACATCACCGGCGGCACAGATCTTACGTTGGACGAAGTACAACGTGCTTCAGAGGTGATCGCTTCGACAGTTCACCCCGATGCCAACATCATCTTCGGTACGGTTACCGACCCGAAGATGGAAAACGAAGTAAAACTCACAATCATCGCCACTGGATTCCCGGTTGCTGGTGAAATTGAGGAAGAAGCCGAAACGATTGCTCGAAAGGCACTCGAAGATCCTGCATCAATGGCGATTCCGCCGTTCCTGCGACACCACCCGGCAGCGCGGACACGCTACCGTAACGGTGGGATGTACCGAGAACCACAGCGAGAAGAAACAGCCGTAATGGCCGACGACTAAAGTGCCAGTGGCACTTTGACTATGGCAAGTTGAACCGACGTCAGTCGCTGAGACTAATCCGTAGACAGATCGAAATAACGACCAAGAGCCAGTTCGCATCTGACGCAAACAAAACTCTTCACAGGTTAAACAAGTAGGGGCAGGATAAATTCCTGCCCCTACTTGTTTAAGCCATCCGATTCACTGCTCGTCTTCAATCAATCCCCACCAACGTCACTCAAAAACCTTCCGGGCGGCTTCTCGGATCGCATATCATGCGTGACCTAACGATCATCTACTTTCGGAGCCGATACTTGCCACTTTCGTCTGGTGCTGACCAGTACATAGGACGTTCACAGGAACTTGCTGAACTTACGTCGACTTTAGACACAGTCGATTCTGGCAGTGGCAGTATCGTGATAGTCAGCGGCGAACCCGGCATAGGCAAAACGCGGCTGCTCGAAGAATTCGCCGGAATCGCCTCTTCGCGAGGCATCGTGGTCGTCAATGGTTCCTGCTTCGAAGGCGACAGCACGCCACCATACTGGCCCTGGGTTCAGGTGCTTCGGCTTATCCTCGCAAACTCGACCAGCAATATCACAGCAGCACTTGAGACCCATTCACAAGCCCTTGCAGAACTCATACCAGAGGTTCTTCCTGAAGGTTCCCGAGGCGCATCTACAGTTCAGCACGAATCGTCACAAGCCCGATTTAACCTTTTCGATTCAGTCCATAAATTTCTTGGGCAAATAGCGCGTACACAACCGATAGTTCTAATTCTCGACGACCTACATTGGGCCGATCAGGCGACTCTTGACCTTCTGGAATTCTTATCAAGATCGATCGACACGATCCCGATAATGATCGTCGGGAGCTACCGAGATGACGAGCTTTCTCGGCGCCATCCACTCTCGGCAAGTCTCGCCACGCTCGCCCGCAATCGACGATTCCGAAGGTTGCTTATTAGCGGTCTCGATGAGCAAGAGGTTAACGAATTAGTTGAATCTGTTGGCCAAGTGACCCCGTCATCTCAACTGTTGACCGAAATTCACCAACGGACACATGGCAATCCATTTTTCATAAGTGAAATAGCGCGTGATCTTTCACACTTGGAAACGAACGTCGATGGTCATGTTGATATCGACGATTTCAGGATTCCCGAGGGAGTTCGAGAGGCCGTGGGCATTCGATTAAATCGTCTGCCGGAAGAGTGTAACCAGATCCTTCGCACCGCTTCAGTGATCGGTCGCGAATTCGGTTTCGATTTGTTGGTCAGACTGAATCCGAACATCTCCACAGAGAACATGGTTAATGCACTAGAGATAGCTGAAAACGCTTCAGTAATCACAGGCAACCGCGGAGCCACAGGTCGCTACCAGTTCGCCCACACTCTCATTCAGCAGACTCTGAACGAAGAGCTAGCAACAGTGAGACGACTTCAGATTCATGCTCAGATAGTCGAAGCAATCGAAGCTCTATATGGCGATCACATCCGCGAACACTATTCGGAGCTACTTCACCATTCGACAGAATCACAAACTGTAGTCGGATCGAACAAAGTGGTTTCATATGCCTTGCTCGTTGGCGAGCAGGCACTCGGCTCGTACGCTTGGTCAGAAGCCAAATCTAGCTTCCAGAAGGCTCTCGACTCCCAAGGAGCGAGCACCGACGAACGTACTCGCTCACGTATTCTGTTCGGTCTCGGTAAGTCAGAACTACAGACCCTAACGTACCCGGAAATCCAGAAAGGATGGAACAAGGTCTCTGAAGCCTTCTTCATTCTTGATGAACTCGGCGATGCAGAATCTGCAGTCTCGGTAGCGGTGCAATCACGTGGATTCACCCCGTTCTGGCTGCACAGCACTAAAGCTGTATTTGAACGAGCACTGGAACTATCGCCCGAGAATTCAGTCGAATCGGGGCAGCTGCTGAGACTGTTCAGTGCAGCAGTCCGCTACGAAGATGAAGATTCGACAACCTCCTCTAACGCGCTTCAAAAGGCGTTAGATATTGCGAAATCGTCGGGCGATACTCAACTCGAAACCGGGATGCTAACCGAGCTGAGTATGACCGCAATGGTCGATGGCGATTTCGAGCGCGCTACCGAACTCGCCGGCCGAGCAATTGCACTAGCGAGTGACAATGATTATCCGTTCGACGAAATTTACGCTCATTTCATTTCATCGACATCGTTTGAAGCTCTCGGCCGCTCAGATGAAGCACGCCGCCACGCCGAGGCTGAACAACAAATCGAACTGCGGGTTGGATCAGTTCTTGGTGGTGCGTGGAACGAATTTCATGTCGCCTATCCCGAAGGCGCTAGCCGAGATATTGCTCGACTGGGAGAAATAATCGATTCACAGTACGCTACCGACCACGTGGTTCGATTGTTCACCGGAATCGGTGCCTGGAATATTGGAAAAGATGTCGGGATTGACCAGAGAATTTCTCTAGCTCAGCAGGCGGGACGATCGTCCGTGCTGCAAATGCAAAAGGCTTCACACGCGGCGTTTCTCGCGCTAGCCGCTCGCCTTACCAATAACATCGAACAGGCTGCCGTTGCCGCTGAACTTGCACATTCCGTCACCCAGACTCCGAACTTAACGCCGCAGGTAAAAGCGAACTCCCGAGTAGCCGCGGGACTCGCTGCCTCAGTGCTAAAAGATGCCTCGATTGCAAAGGAAATGTACGATCAACTTGCGAGCTCTCGTAGGGCTTTCGCTACGGTTGGATTTCCGTTTGGTGCTGAACATTTACTCGGGCTTCTAGCTGATACAACGGGCAAAAAAGAAAAAGCGACGGAGCACTTCGACGACGCCATTAGTTTCGCCCAAGGCAAGTACGATCTCGAACTATCTTGGACTTATCACGACTACGCAAAATCTCTTATTGGCTTTGGCGATCCAACTGACGCGGCGAAGATAGCAACACTCATCGAGCAGGGCCTAGAAGTAGCACGACGCAACGGACTTACGGCTGTAGAAAAGCAGTTGAACCAGTTAGCCGAGACCGTCTCACGCCGATCACTCAAACAGCAAAACCCGGCAAATCTCACCAATCGAGAAATCGAAGTTCTCCGGCTGGTAGCAAGCGGTCGCACCAACCAGCAGATCGCTGATGATCTTGTAATAGCCGTCACAACGGCGGCCAAGCATGTAGCAAACATCCTCGCCAAGACAGAAAGCGCCAACCGAACCGAAGCCGCTACCTTCGCCAACCAGAATGGGATCTCCTCGGCCTAGTAGCTGGGTCCCATTTCAGCCGTACCTAAAAATAAGTACGTGCCGCCAGCTGCCTCCAAAATACCGCCTGGGAAAGATTCTTAGTTCTGGCGATGTGATCCGCCACCCACTCCAAGAAAGTTGATTGCGTACCGGTCGAATTTACCGGTCAAACAAATCAGGTGAACAGGATCAATCAAATGGTTATTTCGATAGACACAAAGCGGGTAGAGCAGCCGGAACCGATCGCAACGTCGTTGGCAGCAATCGATCAAAATGGCACGCAGCCTTCAGTCGTGACCATGATTCACTATGCAGATCCGTTTAGTCCGTGGTCACGAGGATTTCAACCCGTGCTCGCTCGACTGAGTTCTGTTTACGGTGAACAACTGAAAATCGAATACAAAATGGGCGGAATGGCAAGAAACGTAAGCCAATGGTTCGAAGCGATGGAACTAGACGAAGAATCAATTGCCGAATGGACCAAAGGCGTCATAGCCCGTACAAAAAACCCGATCAGCAACCAATTCCTTGTCGCACCAGGAGTAAAGACCACTTGGTTGGCTTCACTTGCCTTCGTTGCGGCATCGAAGCACCATTCAAAATTGGCTATCGCCCTGCTTCGTCGGATGACTGAAGCATTCCAGATCGAATTGCTGCCTAATAATCGTGAGACGATCGCTCGACTCGCCGACGAAGTTGGATTAAATGGCGATCAGATAGTTCGAGAAAGCTTTTACGAGTCGACTATCAGTGAATTCGCTTGGCAGCGAAACGCTATGGAACGTAAGAATCTACGCTTCGACAATCTTCTCATCGAAGTGGGTGAGGAAAATCGACTCATCGAAAACACGTTCTCGGCAAGTGAATACGAACAGGCAATCGACGAGCTTGCTCCGGGCTTGATCAAATCCGAGCCATCCAACGTGCTCGGGTACATCAACAGTTTGTCGGGTTACTTCGTTTCGGCAAAGGAAATTTCGGAAGTGTTCGATATTTCTTTTGTGGAATCGGAACAACGACTTGAACGATTGGCTGAATCAGGAGTCGTCACCAGCGTCCGTGTCTCAGGGCAAACGGTGTGGAAGAGCGTTTCAGGTGAGTCAGACGCAGACCTACTTAACGTGAGCTAAAGCGAACGACTTGAACAGCATCCAGCCTGTGAGATCACCGCCCGTCCCCGATTCGTCTCGGGTGGCGGGCATTTGCGTTAAGCAGCACCCTGACAGGATTCTCGATTCAAGCCTGCCTACCCAGGCAACGCATCCAATGCCCTGTTCGACAGCGCACTGGGCCCTGCGTAGCGGGTGTCGGCAACAACATTGAAGGCGTCGGCGAGCTGCTGCATGGTTTTCGCGGGAGCAGGTGCGACTCGGTACCTGAACTTCTCGACTCGCTTGGAAATACGAAGTGCCAATGGTCCCGACTTGGCGCGCTGAGCAGCGTTCTTCAACGAAGCGCCCATTTCGACAACACCGACCATAGTCCGGAAGTCGCATTCTGATCCGCCCTTGATATAGCACTGGAGCGTCTTGGATATATTCGCAGCCGCCTCGATGTATAGCGGTTCGTCGTCCTCAAACACGCACACAAGCCCGGGCTTATCGCCCAGCATCCAAGTGCCTTCCTCGGTCAGCGCAGAGCCTTCCCCGTCCACCAGATCGGTGAACAGCGATTCCCATTTTCCAAGATGTGTAGGTGTGAAGTTTGACATCAAATTCTCTAGTGCTCGAGCTACTGGACTTACTGCATTCTAGTTGCGAATCGCCCGCTACGGAAATCCCATGTCTGATATTCCAATGAAACAAACCAAATCAACCAACAACGAGCGCGACTAACGGTCCCCTTCCAGACGGAAGGGCTAGGGAAGGAGAAATGCGCAGCGCGACCCGAGCCGAGTCGTCGGACGCCCGCGACGACGCCCAGAAATACGAGTCCTCCCCCAGAGTGGGGGAGCTAGAGGGTGGGAGACTGCGACGCGTGACTGAGTCGTCCGACGACGATAGAGCCAAACGCCACTTAGAACATCAGCGGGCACCACGGCGCCCGAACAGTCGAGAACATGGCATCGGCCAACGCTATCGATCCGTCAGTATTCTCTTCAACCCTGCCCGCTCGTTCCAAGTCAGCAAGCTTTGCACCACCGAGATAGATAGTCGAAAGCGAAGCAGTAGGAATCGTGATGTCAGCTGGCTTCGTTGTGGCGACACAAGTAGCGCCGTCAGGTCCACCAACAAGCTCGAACCGACCTCCCCATTCTGGGATGAACGAATCTTCGACTTCCAACACCAAACTGCCCTCAGCAAGATACGTTCTGGTCGACAACGCCTCGGCAATGTCGAGTATCCGATACCAAACACCGTCATATGGCTTGCGTTCTAGCTGGCGTTGGTCGGCAAGCATCCAAGGCAAGCTATCGTCCGAAGGCGACCGCCAAGTGCTCAGCGTGTCGTACAAATCGATATTCAGAAGGTGATTCCAAAGCGCTACGTGCGAAGCGGCGTTACTGTGAATCACCATGTCGGCATTGACCAAACCGTGCATCTGTTCGCCAAACACATGCAATTCTTTGAGCTTGTAGAGCGCGAAACCAAGCGCCTTGTCGCCCTCTTCGTACACCACAATGAACGGCTTACCCCAGCCATCGCCAGCACTCAGATCACCGAACATTCTATCCCAACTGAGCGAGCCACGACGAGGAATACCGACGTTAGCGTTCACCGCTGCTTCCCATGCGACAGGAACTTGTTTGCGTGCCTCGCTAGGATCGACGAATCGAATCTTGCCCGGCACTTCTGGCATGTGCTTGATCGCAGCTTTGCGAGTGTCGATCAGGAAATTCTCGTGCTGAATCGACATGCCATAACCGAAACGACCATAAATGATGCTTTCCGACGCCCAGAGCGATGCGACAGGTTGGCCTTTGGCGCGCTCCTGCTTCAACAATCGCTTCATCATGTTCGTCAACACGCCCTGCCGACGATGCGTAGTAGCAACCGTCACGGCGGTCACGCCTGCGTTCTTGATAATCGCCCCACCCGGTACGGCAGATTCGAACGCTATTGCACCAGATGTACCAACAACTTCATCGCCGTCGAATGCCCCCATCGACATCTCAGGCTTGAACGACTTGCGATCAAGCTCGTACTGGTCGCGCCCCGGCTCATAATGACCACCGAAACCTCGATCAATAGCCGTAGCAAAACGTCGGTACTCAGCTGGAGTAAATTGTCGGTATTCGATAGTCATGGTGTGTTCGCTGAATCCTGAAGCCTAGAAGTAGTGCGCACACCACGGTGCTGAATCGGTCGAAAACATGCCATGAAGCTTGGCGAGCGATCCGGTAGTAACTGTGTCGATCCGACCCGCTTCAACCAACGGACCCGGCGTTGCTCCCCCCATATAAATCGCCGAAAGATCAGCAGGAGTCATGATGACATCCGGCTTATCGGTGGTTTTCTTGACTGAAGCCTGTGAATCATCGATATCGAGCACATAAGTACCAGCAACGGATGGTTGAGATTCCGATACCAATCCGATCTTCAGTTGACCATCGGCGTTGTACGTGCGAGCTTCGAGCGCCTTTGGAATATCCAACAGGCGAACCCACAGCGCATCGTGCGACGTTCGATTCAAACGACGAGGATCGGAAAGCATCCACCACAAAGGATCGTCGGCAGGTCGATTGGAGGCGGTGATTTTTCCAACAAGATCGAAGTTCATCAGGAATCGCCACATCGTCGCATGGGCGGTATCCGTCACCGAAACCTGCTCGACAACTTCCAGAACTCCCATATCGGTATCGCCCTTGCGGCGCATCCGATAAGCAACGTAGCCCGTCTGCTCGCCGTCTTCTTCGCAGATAGCAAAGAACAACGCACTCGCTCCGTCACGAACTCGTTCTTCATCGAAGAGCTGGTATCGCCAACGACCAGGGTTTCGATCGACCGATCCAGCCGTTTGCTGGCGCATTTGCTCGTAAATGCCAGGCAGCATCGCAGCAGCTTCTTCCGCGTCGACAAAGTAGACGTGTGCCTCAGACTCGTCTTCGTCTGACATTGGGGAGTATGAGAACCCCCCGAAAGTGGGATCGATTTCCCAATCGTAAGAGTTCACCGCAAGACCGTAATCGAACCGACTATAGAGATGAGATTGCGATGCCCAGAGTCCCGATACGATGTCGCCTTGCTCGCGGGCTTCGTCGTGGATCTGGTTCATCATTCGCGAGAACGCACCCTGCCTTCGATGAGTCACTGAAGTGGTCATGTAAGCCACGCCAGCCATCGGAATCACCGCTCCCCCAGGAACGGTCAGCGAGTACGAATCTGCTCCACCCGTGGCAACGATTCGATCAGACCCAGTATCGACAGCCGCAACCAATCGATCAAGCTCGGCACGATCGTTTCGCAGACGCGCAATATCGTCAGGGTGGACATGGATGCCAAACCCTTGTCGAACAGCTTTGCGCCACTCGACGAAATTTTTGTCTGTTACTGAACGTAATTCGATAGTCATAAGAAATATAGAACGGGCGGTAAATTAGCCCGACAACGTATGCTACGTGCTACATCTCAACCGAGCCACCTAACTCAATAACAAAAAGCTGCTAGCTAACCAAAAGGTATTCACTGAATGTCCGCTCTTCTCGAAGGCAAGATCGCCCTCATCACTGGCGCCAGTTCTGGCATCGGTCGTGAAACAGCGCTAGTCATGGCAGGTCATGGTGCGAAGATCGTTGCCGCAGCGCGGCGAGAAAACGAGCTCGCCGAAACGGTGAAGCTGATCGAATCGGCGGGCGGCACAGCGACCTATGTAGTCACCGACATTTCGGTTGGCTCACAAGTCGAACGAGCAGTGCAGCACGCGGTCTCGACCTACGGCGGGCTAAACGCTGCGTTCAATAACGCTGGTATTCTCGAATCCGCAGGACATCTTCATGAAGTCGACGATGACGATTTCGATCGGATCATCAACGTAAATCTCAAAGGTGCGTTCTTGAGCATGAAGTACGAGATTGGCTACATGATCGAGAACGGTGGTGGTTCAATCGTCAACGATTCTTCGTACATGGGCCTTAATGGCGGAACGGGTCGACAACCCGCATACACAGCGAGCAAGCATGGCGTTATCGGACTCACCAAAGCGGCGGCTCGCGACTACGCACGCAAGGGCATTCGAGTGAACGCTGTTTGTCCTGGAGTAATCGACACGACGATGATGCACGGACTCGACCGAGACGGCGATCCAGCTACCCGCGCCAAAATGGAATCATGGGTTCCAATGAATCGATACGGCAAACCTTCCGAAGTTGGTCAAGTCGTATCGTTCCTATGCTCCGACGCCGCAAGTTACGTCACCGGCCAAGCAATCCCCATTGACGGCGGCGTAACGAGCTAGGGTCACAACGTAAAACGACTCAGGCAGGGCGAAACCTACTTGAGTCGTTATTCATTTCTATTTCGCCAGCTGACCTGAAGCCTCGATGTTCCGATTCAGCCAACAACAATCGAACTCTCAGAAAACGTGGCCACTGCCACCTACCGAGTCCACTGCGCCTTGTAAGGCGCTGGTTGAGCATCGGTAGCTTCAGGATCACGAACCGTGCCTTCGCGCCACGATTCAACCGGAACCCAGCCGAGAAGCTTCTCAGCCTTGGTAACCGATAGAGGACTTCGGAATCCCTCAATAGGCTCACGCAGCGTTACATCAGGATGAACCTCGTTGATCGCATCCATAGTAGGAATATCCAGTACCGTGTCGGTCGCATTGATAAAGAACGCCTCGGCTCCACCGAATTCCTTCTCGATGGTCAAACGGCAAGCCCGAGCAGCGTCATGTCGACCCACCCAGCTCCAGAACCCACCAGCGGCTCGTCCGCTGACAGAAGTCTTGTCGCCTGATTCCAAGTGAGACTCAGCGTGTGCAGGATCCCACAATGCGTGGAAACGCATGTT
This sequence comes from Chloroflexota bacterium, assembly GCA_018649665.1. GTDB lineage: Bacteria > Chloroflexota > Dehalococcoidia > Lucifugimonadales > Lucifugimonadaceae > Lucifugimonas. Next base: position 34,835 of record JABIHL010000131.1, read on the forward strand.
GGCGATTTGAACTTTGCCCTCGCGACGTCGAACAAACGCTTCGGCCATTTCTTCGCCGAGCCATTTCGACTGCGAATAGGCATCTTCGACACGAGTTGGGTGGTTTTCATCGACCGGGTAGTACTCCGGTGTGTAGACCTTTTGGCCCCAACCAGCACCAACTGCATTGATAGATGAAGCCATGCAAATACGTTCGATACCGTGAATCTCGGCTGCTTCAAGAACATTCCAGTTCGACAGCATGTTGATGCGGAACAGCTTGTGCTCTACGTCCTTGTTAGGAGCCGGAATAGCCGCCATGTGCACTACAGCGTCGGCACCTGTGAGGGCGCTGACCACTTCGCCGAAATCAGTTACATCGACATCCCACCACTGGGCAGCATTCGAAGGAGAATTAGGTCGTGGTGGCACTGAGTCGACGTTGTAAACATCGTAACCCTTAGATGCGAACTCGGCGATGATGTACTCGCCCGCTCGCCCCGATCCGCCTGTAACAACTACCTTCTCTGCCATTCAATTCTCCATGCTAGCTGCGGCACGGTCAGTGCCATCAATAAAAATTCTGAGAACCAGTATGAACCGAGGTCTGGCGATTCGGTGAATTGACATTGCAAGATCGAGAACCGGTAATATCTCTCGTATGACATCACTTGAAGGAAAAACAGCACTCGTAACCGGCGCATCCAAAGGCATCGGCAAAGCAATAGCGCTTGCATTCGGCGAAGCAGGGGCGAACGTCGTTGCGACAGCTCGCACGCAAAGCGAAATCGATGGAGTAACCAAAGCCATAACTTCGCAGGGAAGTCAGGCGCTAGGCGTTATCGCCGATCTCGGAGTTGAATCCGATATCTACGAACTTGCCGACACAGCGACTCAGGCGTTTGGGACAATCGACATTCTGGTGAACAACGCTGCGATCATTCATCCCCGGATCGCAGTTGCCGATTTTGATCCTGATTTATGGCGTGATGTGCTCAACGTCAACCTCACCGGAGCGTTCCTCATCACCCAAAGATTGCTGCCAGCGATGATCGATCGTGGCTACGGCAAGATCATCAACATCTCGTCGATTGGCGGGCGAAAAGGCGGAGCGGGTCGAGGCGCTTATCGAGTGACCAAAGCCGGACTCATCAGTCTCACCGAAACTCTGGCTGCCGAGCTTTACGAATTCGGAATCAACGTGAACGCCATCTGCCCCGGCGGAACCGACACCGAGGGCTTTCGGGATGCGTTCAACACCAAGGGGCGATCTGAAAATCCGAAGTTGATGGACCCTGCCGAAATCGCAGAAGTGGCTCTGTTCCTAGCATCCGATGCCAGCTCATCAATCACCGGAACTGCAATCGATTCCTTCGGCGGTTCGAATCCGCTGTTTGCCTAACCCATTGAACGATTCACTTCACCATCGCCGCCCAGCAGCAGATCGTTCTCAGCGAAACGTTCGATCCTGAACGGGTGAACATCGATCATGTCGGTAGCGCCATCGACCACCAGATCGCTCATGATCTTGCCGATACCCGGACTCAGTTTGAAGCCGTGACCACTGAATCCTGCGCCAACAAATAAGCCGTCGAGCGCTTGCACCTTACCGAACGCCGGATGGAAGTCAGGCGAGCAGTCGTAAACGCCGGTGTAGCCCTGCATTTTCGACGCCAGCTCCTGACCCGGAAAACGACGAGCAAATCGTTCCATCAGACTAACTTCTTCATCCAACATAGGCGCCTTGGCAGCTTCGACCTCGTCATCAACCGGTCCCTTCATAGGATCGTGCTCGCCTAATAAAGCCAACGTTCCACGCTCAGGTCGGTAGTACGCACGTGCAACACGATCTGAAACCACCGGATGAATATCGCCAAAATCAGGTGTTCTCTCAACCACGGAAATAGCGTGACGCACCGGCGTGATCGGCAAATCAACACCAAGCGGAGCCAGCAAAGCACTAGTCCTGAACCCCGCCTCAACGACAACCGTGCCAGCTGAAATAACGCCCTCGGAAGTTTCAACTCCGGTAACGCGTCCACCTTCAGAAGTCACGCCGAGCACTTCGGGTCCCACCCGAACGTCTACGCCAAGGTCTCTCGCCGCAGCTATAAACGAATTCGCCACTGTCGATCCATCGGCGTGACCTGAATTTGGCTCCCACGCTCCCGCGGCAACGTCGTCACGAACAAGCCGTGGCTCAATCTCACCGACTTCATCGACAGAGATATATCGAGCATCGATACCGAGCCGTTGTTGCATTTCGACAACGTCTCGCCCATGTGCCACTTCCTCTTCAGGGAACAACACTAAGAAGCCAACTTGGCGGAATCCGCTCTCGCCCACGCCAACGATGTTCTTCCAATCGCCGTACATCTCACGACCGTACATCGTGACCTTCACCAGAGATTCCAGCGAGTAGTGCATGCGAACGATCGCACTCGACCATCCGCTAGCTCCCGAGGCGATACCGTCTTTCTCGATGAGAACGATCTTGCCAGCGCTCCGCTTTGCGAGATGCCAAGCCGTCGAAGCGCCATGCACGCCCCCGCCAACAACAATGATGTCTGCCGTATCTGCCATCCGATCAGTTCTCCTCAACTAGGTGGTGAATGCTCCAAATGCGTACGAAATCCGGAGCAATTTTCCAGTCGCGCCCTACTGTGACACAAGATTGCCCGCAACAATAGGGGCGCGATAATTTCTTCAGAGCCGTCTCGCAGGTAACATTCGCTGCGATATCAACAAATCACAGACGACAGCACATGCAGATCAGTAGCTGGCAGCAAGAACAAGAAAGTTCAGATTCCCCAAAATGGTTCTCGAGAAACTAAAGCACGTCCCCGACCCAACCTTCGTTCAGCAGGAGCCACTTACTGAGTTCATTACGAGCTTGTTCACCGCCGCTGGAATGCCTAAAGACGAAGCTCGCCTTTGTGCCGATGTTTTGGTCGATGCCGACATGAACGGTATCGACACCCACGGCGTTTGCTACAACCTCGATCTGCACTATCTCACTGGCCTGATGAACGGCTACATCAATCCGACGCCGAACGTGAAAGTCACCTACGAAACGCCGGGCACAGCGGTTATCGATGCCGACAGAGGCATGGCGATGATCGCCAGCGTGAAGGCAATGGAACTGGCTATCGAAAAAGCCAAGACCACCGGAATGGCTTCCGTAGCTGTGAAGAATTCTTCGCACTACGGTGCTGCCGGGTACTACGCTCGACTCGCCCTTAAGCACGACATGATCGGCTACACGATGTCGTCGGGTGGCGGTCGCGTAATCATTCCAATGAACGCTCGATACCCGTGGATGGGCACGAATCCGATGGCGTTTGCCGCTCCGGCTGGCGAAGAGCCTCCGTTCGTTATAGATATGGCCTCTTCGATGACCTCGTACGGCAAGGTTTCGATCGCTCAGGCGTTTGGGGTCGATATTCCTGAAGGATGGGCGCAGGACGCCAATGGCAAGCCTGTAACCGATATTTCAAAGCGAAGCGAAGCCATTGGTCAGCCGCCGCTGGGTGGCAAGTACGACACCGGCGCTCACAAAGGCACGGGAATCGGCGTTATGGCTGATGTGCTCGGTGGAGTTCTGCCGGGTGAACGACTTTCGGGTCTGATGATGGACAACCCGAAGGGCGGACGTTTCTGCCACTACTTCCAAGCAACTCGAATCGATGGCTTTAGACCCGCCAACGAGTTCAAGTCCGACATGGACGAAATGCTCAAAGCCTTCCGAGCACAAGAGCCATCTCCAGAAGCCGATGGAGACGTTATGTACCCCGGCTACCCCGACTCGAAGTACGTGACCAAGCGAAAGGAACAGGGAGTCCCGCTCCCCCGCCATACCGTCGACTACTTCAAGAAAATGGCCGACACCTTGAACGTGGATTACTCGATATAGGAGTAGTCATTACTCGCCCCGCAACCGGAGGTTTGCCGGCCAATCATCGGCTTCCCGGAGCCCAGAGTCGTCGAGGTAATGCCACTGCCGATATGATCTCTGCAATTGCCGAAGGGGATACCTATCAGGTCGTTTCTCTGAACCGAACTGCCTAAGACCATGCTTGTATAGCTCATACGCCAAGATATCGGCAGCTTGAAGTGGAGGAAATTCGCGCTTGTCCTCGAATGACAGGGATTTAATCCTGTTGTTCTCGAACCATTCGGTATCGCCTGATGCGGCTCGAACTACGTCGATTAATGCACCCTTACCTTTCGCACCATCTTCCATAACAATCTCAAATGCAGCGTTGATTTTCGGATGTCTGGCAGTAGATGCGAGGTTCGCCCAACATTGAATTGCAGCGAGGCCATACGCATCTCCGCAAATCGATTTTGCGCGGTCCGACATGATTTGATCAAACGATCGCAACGGAATAATGATTCCGACACTTTGAATTACATACCGGTGAATAATGTCCAACAATTGGTTGATGCAGTCGCGACCTTGTTTATCTGTCCACGAGAGATATGGACCTTGAATATTTTCATAATCGGTCATATGAAAATAATCAAGACCGTTGTAATCAAGAGCAGTCTGCCACTCATCACAGAAGGTCTTCCAGCTTTCAGCATCTGCAAGAAATCCTCCAACGGCGATTACTTCAGCACCAACGTGGGTACCACTTTCATCAAAAAAGGCTTTGTAATGTGCTGCTTCAGTCATCAGTTTCAACGTACCCAAAAAAACAATAGCCCCCGGTTTTGCCGGGGGCTATTCACGTAAGTGGCGTCTCGCCGCGAGGCGGACTATAAGCCGAGTCCTGTACTAACTCCGCAATAAAGCGAAATCAGCGACGGCCATCCATCTAGGCCTGCAGTTGCCCACAGGCTCAAGCAACCAACCCGGAAGCTCCCCGAATCCGGTCATAGCTTCCCTATTTGGTCTTGCACCGAGTGAGTTTTACCTTGCCCCGAATGTCACCATCCGAGCGGTGCGCTCTTGCCGCACCGTTTCATCCTTACCGATCCCCGAAACGAAAGGCGGTTTATTTTCTGTTGCACTTTCTGTCGGGTCGCCCCGCCCTGCCGTTAGCAGGCACTCTGATTCATGAGGTGCTCGGACTT
>JABIHL010000132.1 GCA_018649665.1 Chloroflexota bacterium
CGCAGCCACAATTCCCGATCGACACATTATGCAGCACGATCTCAACCACGCCCCACCCAATGCCCCGCCTAATACCACTACAACCACCCCCTACAGTTACGCATGGTATTTGTATCGAATATTCATATCTATTTCTTGGATTTTTATACTTTATTAGGTATATATATCCAATTATATACACCTAATCCTCCAGAATTATTCCGTTTTACTATTGATTTCAGTAAAATGTCGCTTATACTTCCGGCATCTTGCTTGGTCATATCAATTAGTTGTTGCTATGACTTCGAAGACAGATTTAAACACCGTGACCTAATGCACTAATTATTGTGAGAGACAGGCTAATGTTTGATTTCAAATTTAGACGCAGCGTTCTGATACCGCTTGTATTGCTGCTGTCCCTGACGGCTCTTACTGCCACAGCTTGTGGTGGTGGGGATGATTCCGACTCAGTTCAAGCAACTTCGGCCGGGACCGCCCCCACGGCGACGACAGCGGCAGCGGCACCTCCAGCAGCAACAGCTCCTACAGCAACTCAATCAGTTGCTCCGAGCTCAGGGCTTGACAATGTCGTGATAGCGGTCTTGGAGATCCCGCCGCTAATTCAGGACCCCCGCAGAGACATTCGAGCCTCCGGCGGTATTGGTAAAGATTTCTCCATTTGGGAGACGATTGTTAGGGCGCCGCATGTATCGCCGCCCAGCCCGCCGCCGCTAGACCACACTAATTACAGTCCGAGCGATAACGGGATTGCAGAATCGTGGGAGATCTCTAGCGACTTCACGAGCATCACGTTCAAAATCCGTCCCAATGTTCCCTGGCATGACAACGGCGGGAACTGGGGAACGGTAGACGCCGAGGACGTGGCCTGGACATACAACCAAGCGTTTGCTGCTGATTCCGTCAACAACGGTGCCGAAGAAATTGGCCCGGAGATGAAGCTTGGCTTTGATGTCATTGGACCCATGGAGGTCCGGCAGAACATTGAAGTCGGTGGTTTTGACCCGACGTGGACATGGCTCCAGGGGAACGCCGCTTTCAATGGGATTGTCATTGTTAATAAGCAGGCATTCGATGAACTCGGTGAAGAAGCTTATGCCTCAACGCCGATCGGCACCGGCCGGTACCGGGTTAACGAGTGGGTTGCCGACGACAAGGTCGAGTTGGAGATGGTTCAAAATCACTGGACCGGTGACGATGCTCACGTAAAGAACATCACGCTGGTGAACATGCCGGAAGCCGCAACTCGTGAAGCTGCGCTCCGTGTTGGTGAGATTGATATCGGGAACCTGCCGTCCCAGACGATCAACGCAACGGTAGATGCGATAGGGGGAACCATCCAGGAGATCGGCATTGCGCGGCCCCAGGGCCTCCAGATGTCCGGCAACTACTGGAGCGTAGATTGTGTGGACTGTGAGGGCGGTGTCATGCCGCGGCCTGGCTTCGAGGAAGCCCTCGCTACAGGTGACTTCCCGTACATTGGTGATCCAGATGATCCGGCAAGCATGGAAAGTGCACGCTTGGTCCGATGGGCGATGGCAATGGTCGTAGACCAGCAGTCGATCATCGACAACATCCTCGACGGTCGCGGGAGAGTCATTTACGCCTGGCAGAATATCCTGCCGGACGATCCTACTCACAAAGATGAGTGGGTGATTCCGTACGATCCAGAGTTGGCACGGAAGTACATGGCGGACGCGGGCTATCCAGACGGGTTCGACATGGAACTCTGGAGCCCCGGCGATCGAGACCCAGGCTTTAAGGCCGCAGCCGAAGCAACCGCAGCGATGTGGCGGAAGGAGTTGGGTATCGAGACCAGCATAGATCAGACGGCCTACTCAGCGCGGCGGCCGCAGACAGTGGACAAAACCATCAACGTGCCGTTCACCCACGGGATCAACTGGATCCCGGGGTCCACTTCGGCAAGGTACGTCTGTCCGAATGCAGGTCACATTGTCGGATTCACACTGGAACAGAGTGTGTGTGACATTGGTATGGCCAACGCAACGGAACAATCACTTGAGGCTCGCATAGCAAACAACATTGCTGTGCAGGACCACATGTCGAAATGGATGCTCTTCGTTCCAATGTTCCAGGCACCCGCGACTCTGTTCGCTGTTAGCCCCCGGATCAGTGAATGGACTCCGTACAACGCACAGGACGTTTTCCCCAACAGACCCGAGTCGATAAGGTAAACAGACTGAGATTGATGGGCGTGACGTTTTAGTCACGCCCGATACCACGGGAGGGCTACATGCTGACCCTCCCGTGGTATCGGGTTTAGACGCAAGACCGGTAATTCTGGTCTGAACATCTGGAAAATGGTGGTATGGCACGTTTCCTGGCGCTTCGCGTCATATATATGTTCCTCGTAATGATCGGGGTTTCGATAATCGTGTTCGGCCTGTCCCGTATGGCTGGCGATCCAAGATATCTGTACATGACCGCAGGAAGCAGATGGTCACAAGAGGTGTGGGATGCACGAGGCAGGGAGTTGGGTCTGGACAAGCCAATGGTTGTTCAGTATTTGCTCTGGGCCGGAAATGCATTAACCGGCGACTTCGGCGATTCATTGTGGTATCAACGCAACTCTCTGGACATCATCAAAGAGAGAATGCCGGCCACATTGCAACTTTCCGGCATCGCTTATGTGCTCGCGATACTGGTCGGCGTCAGTTTGGGTATCGCTTCGGCTGTTAAACGTGGCAGCCTCTTAGATCTATTTATTCGCGGCTTCGCGTTGGTCGGCCAGGCGGCTCCACCTTTCTGGTTAGCGATCGTTCTTATCTATATATTCGCGGTTCACCTGGGTTGGTTACCGACGTCGCGTCGCGGGGATTGGACCAATTTCGTGCTGCCGGTGATTACGCTCGCATGGCTGTCATCGGCCGGGATTGCGCGTATAACCCGATCTTCATTACTGGAGGTGCTCGACAGCGAATACATCACATTGGCGCGAGCGAAAGGAGTCGGTCGGAAATCCGTCATATTCAAGCACGCTCTTAGAAATGCTCTAGTTGCGCCACTGACCGTAGCTGCCGTCCTTTTCGCCAGCTTCATCACGGGGACCGTAGTTGTCGAAACAGTCTTCGCGTGGCCTGGTCTTGGCAGACTGGCCGTGGACTCCGCTTTGAATAATGATTTTCCGCTCGTGACTGGAATCACCGTAATATTTGCCATCATCTATCTGCTCAGCAGTCTGGCGGCGGACCTTTTATATGCCTACATCGATCCAAGAATTAGAATCTACTAAAGCAGGGCGGAAGGGTTTGATTCACCGCCTGAAGAATTTCCGGAGCTCCACTCCTTACAGAATCATCCGCCGGTATCCGATATTGCCAGTCGGCATCATCATAATGCTAATATTGATGGCCGCATTCGCGAATGTGATCTCGCCAAAAGACCCGCTCGATTCGGATCTTGCCCATGTCAAGTCGCCACCCGCGTGGCTTGAAGGGGGGACGACTGAGTATTTTTTCGGAGCCGACCAAATCGGTAGAGACCTGATGAGCAGAATCTTCCACGGCGCGAGGATATCCCTGATGGTGGCCGGCATAGTACTGGGCGCAGGGGGGTCAATTGGCATCGTTCTTGGAATTATCGCCGGTTACTCAGGTGGCTTCCGCGATGAGCTGATAATGCGGATGGTCGACATGGCTTTTGCCATTCCATTCATTCTAGTTGCCCTTGTTGCGGCGGTTGTTTTTGGCGCCAGCCTTGGGCTGGTTCTAATACTTCTTTCTATGTTCAGTTGGCCGCCGTTCGCTCGTCAAACTCGCGGTCTGACACTGCAGCTGAAGGAAATGGATTACGTTGCCGCTGCCAGGGTCGCAGGTGCCTCACCTCTCAGAATTGCGGTGCGTCACATCGCCCCCGGGCTTTCCAACATTGTTATCGTCCTTGCCACTCTTCAGGTCGGCGGCCTGATTCTTACCGAGTCTGTGCTCAGTTTCCTTGGAATTGGAATTCCGGCGCCCAAGCCAGCCTGGGGCAGCATGGTCGCCGATGGGCGGGAGTTCATATCGACCGCATGGTGGATTTCCGTTATGCCGGGACTGGCTATCTTTCTCGTGGTGTTTGCGTTCAATTTCCTCGGCGACTGGCTCAGAGATCACTTCGACCCGAGATTACGTCAACTCTAGGCCGAGTGTCTGGGTTTTGTCTCTGCACTTCCCGGACAAGCTGAACATTGCCTCACATAGCGCACGAATACTTAACCACAGGATGGTAAAAAATGTCTGAATTGGGACGAGGATGGACCGGTGGCAACCTTTTTAGGCCGGCGAGAGACGTCGATGTCAGATACGGTCACGGCCTCGTAAGCAAGGAAAGTGGCGAATGGCCTCGCTACGTGGTGGTGAGTACCCGGACTGCATGGAAGACAGTGCAGCCTTATCTCTCGTCACAACCTGCGGGTGCCGCTGTTGTGAAAATGCTCGATTGGGACCACCTCGAAGAGGCCTCGGATTCGCTTCCTGACGATGTGGACCTGGTGGTTGGAATCGGTGGTGGCACCGCTCTGGACGCATCGAAATACGTAGCTCTGAGAAAAGAATTGCCCGTCAGGCTCGTGCCAACCGCTGTATCGACCGGAGCGATAATTCACGGTGTCTTTGCGAAATGGGATGGTCATAGCACCATTGGCGGCGGTGCCGAGTGGCCATACTGTGATTTCGAGCACGTGCTGGTGGATTATGACCTTGTGCTTGAAGCGCCCTGGTACCTCAACACTGCCGGAATCGGCGACATTCTTTGCATGTACTCAGGAATAGCGGAATGGCGCTGGAGCGCAGATCAGGGCAAGGTGCCAGCCGTAGATGAATCACTCACCCAACCGGTCGTCGAGTACTACCGGCAGATAGCTACGGAGTTCCCAAAAACGCTAGGCACGGATGGCGCCCTGACCGCAGATAGCGTTGGCTTCATCATGAAATCAGTGCATGAGCGTGATGACCGCCAGATCGCTTCACCGCACGCTTCTGGTGCTGGACATTCGCTCACGCAGGTACTCGAAACCGTGCTCCAGACAGGTCTTATTCACGGCGAGGTAGCCGCTCTGGGAGCTGTAGCGGTCTGTTGGGCAACCGGGGACTATGAGGAGCTGATTCAGCAGCTAGACTCCTGCAGGGTTCGTTTCCGGCCTGCTGACATGGGCCTCACGAAAGACCAATTGCGAGACGTACTGGAATACGCCCCGATCTTCTACTCTGAACGCGATATGGAAACTGTGCTTGCATCAGAGCCGGTGGTCGGCGAAAGATTCGAACAGTTTTGGAAATTTATAGAGAACTGCTGACCGGGGTGGTTCCGTCAGAACCCTTTCCAGAAGTCGCCTGTATCAAGGCCAACAACAGTTGGCGCCCAGCCTCTTTCTTGAACGCCGCCATTTGCTGTTCTTAAGATAGTTCACGCAGCACCCTAACCGATTGTGTTATTTAATGTGGGCAACTAAGCCCGAAATCTTATCGATGGTGAGGGGGTGGCATCAGGCTCTTTCAGAACCGCTGAATCCCAGTAGGCCTGCGGCCAACGAAGGATCAACTCTACGGTGTTCACGCGCGAGCCCTACTCTGCCCCGTCTCCACCAAGAATACCAAGCAGCAGGCCTCATCCAAACGGATGGGGCCTGTTTGCGTCTGTCTCATGAGCAAATGAGGAATGATGCTATTCTGCCCCGACTCTGAGTTCTGACAGAACCAACGCTGCTTGATTCCTCGATGATTCTGCTCCATTCGATTGTTCAGATACTGATTGTGTCGATGTAATACTTTGCGACCAACTATCCAACGAATTGCCTTCGTGTAGGCAGGATGTTTATCCGTCGTCATCCGAAGTGGCCTCTGCCCTGCACTATCGAGTAGACGACGCAAGAAACGTCGAGTCGCATTTCTATTTCGGTGTTCGCTCAGCATCGAATCGAGCAGGTTTCCTTCTCGATCTATGGCTCTATAGAGATATCGCCAACGACCACTGACCTTGATGTAGGTCTCGTCCAGATACCAGGAACGACCAGACACACCTCGACGTTTTGCACGAAGATTCTCGCTGACAAGTGGTGCAAACCTGAACTCCCAAACCCGTATCGTTTCGTAGCTAACTTCAAAGCCTCGTTGTAAAAGAAGTTCTGAAACGTCGCGGAATCCAAGCTTGTATCTCAGACGCCAGAAAACAGCCATAAGTACGATGTCGTTCGGGAACTGAAGATCGTTGAAAGCCGAGCCAGAACGTTCATTGAAACGCCTCTCGCAGTCTCGGCAGTAGAAAGTTCGATAGCCAAGCGAGGTTCGAAGTTTTCTCTTCGACACGGACGTAGACATGCAATGCGGACAGGCCATTAATAGATCTCCTCAGCAAATGAGGAACGATGTTATTCTGCCCCGACGCTGAGTTCTGACAGAACCACAGCATGGGAGACTAATGAGTGAATGACAGAATATCGATCAAATTTTATTTGCGTATCTTGCGAACAGCCTCTGTACATAAGCGCCGATGACCATGAGGTGTGCCTCACTCAAACTTGTCCAAAATATGACCCCAAAGATGGGATACCCATTGACTGGTCAGAAATCGATGTTGGTTCTCTCAAGCATGAGATGAAATCTCAAATGTTGACCATTGAGGGCATCGTTAAGGCGTGGAATATGCCGACTCTCTCGGTTGAGTTATTCACCGCCCGTAGACATCTAGTAGAAGGCTTCATGGGTTCAGGAGAATGGCCCACTGAAGACGTTGATCGATTTCACGCTATAAATTTGTTGTTAATTTTGAATCGAAAAATGGCGTCAAGAACCGGATTGGACAGAGGCCCTGTCGAACTCGACCTCCTGATAAATCAAACTGTCCAATACGCTTCATCTCTTACGTTGATTGAAGATGTGACAAACCGCAGATATCCAGTTGTCAATTCACCGGCGGGACCGAAGCCATACGCTCTCAAATTTGGCAGAGTAATCAACGAGTCACTAATTCCGATGGGAATGGTCGGAACAGAAGAACAAAAAAATCGTTTCCTGACCGGCTGGCAAAACGATATGCGCAGCGTAATCCAAATAGTCCAAAGTCTTGAAGAAATCAACGATTGGAGTGTGCGACTTGAAGAACTCGTTGAATTGTCGATGACACTGGATCGCGGGTTCAAGTATCAGTACTGGACGTCGATGTTGTACGACTACAAGGTACGTGCAATAGACATGTCGGTTATTTTTGGCTGGTTTCTAGGCACAACCCCAGATGCACCCTACAGACAGATTAATTACGAAACATCCAAACAGAATTGGCTGACACATTTTCTGACGTGGGATAAAGGTGGGGGACATAAAGTTTTTATTGATCAATTTATTGAAAGCGAGTCACTTGCACCAATCGCTATCCAAGAAGGCGGAATTCTCCATATTGATCGAGTAACAGCATTATTTTTTTCTGTATTGCTGTTTGGGCGCACGATCTCAAATACAAACGTCATAGGCGATTCGCGAACCGCAAACCAGAGACGGCAGGACGAGCAAGGCCCCAAGTTTGAAATGGTGTTACGGAATCGGCTAAAACCGTTCTTCGACTGGGTATCACCGGATTCCGTGAAGCCAACAAAGCGAAGCAAAGAATACGACGCCGTGGCCGTATCCGAGTCGAAGAAAGTTATTTTGTTTATCGAAGCCAAGTACCGCGATCCTGCTCCATCTTCATACAGCGGATTCAACCTCAGTAAACAGGAGTTTTCGTCAAGTGAAGGAATTCTGGCCCATGCAAAAGGTCAGCGCGATCGCGTTGAATATTTCAAAGCAAACATCGATCAACATACATCTCATATTTCAACGAAAGAAGACCTGAAAAACTACGACCCTATCGGCATAGTTGTCACCAGATCAACACCACTGATTCATCGTTATCAGAGCATTGAGGTTCTGAGTTTCGACGGTATGATGCGTCGTTTATCCGATGACACACTTATTTGAGAATATCGGTAGTTGTATAAATGTACTGCCTGGTCGATCCCATTTGCCTGCTCGACTACTCGAAGTACCTACTTGAAATTAGGTGAGCGTCGGTTCGAGTAATCGATATCGCCACACTAACTGCTAATCCAGCCCGCAATTTCAACATCATGAAGAGTCGTGCGTGAACGGTTGGGGCGAACTCCATCAACGCTCCAACTTCATCCGACTCCAAATATTCAGGGAGATTCTTCGGTTTACATTTCGTTCCGGTTTTTTGTAAACCACTGGGCTCTGGTTTGTACAAACATTTGCCACTACGCCTACTGACAACCGCTTGAGATTAGGTCATTTGGTTTACCTTTTAGTTTGATTCGTCACTCGTTCGGTCCAGACGGTGAGAAGGACCAGACAGCGAATCAAAAAATTAGGCTGAGTTAAAGCAAAAGACCCAGCACTTGGCTGGGTCTTTCTTGGGATCTTACTGGTCGGGGCGGCAGGACTCGAACCTGCGACCCCCCGCTCCCAAAGCGGGTGCGCTACCACTGCGCCACGCCCCGACGCATTCCGAAAGTTCTTAAAAACTTTCGTGCGGTATTGACTAGTTCAGCCTCCCGAAGGAGGGAGGCAGAACGATACCTTCACTCGTTGGCACTTGTCAGAAACACCGTTGTTACATGTTTGACGCATTAGTGCAACAACTCTGCAACTGTTGTGAAACATACCGTTCCTAGAGTTCAAATCAGGCGAA
>JABIHL010000011.1 GCA_018649665.1 Chloroflexota bacterium
ATTTCTGGCGACCAAAGTGAACGGTCGTATGTCGCCTAAGCCGAACGATATTGGAACCAGCCGACATCACATCATCGAGGGCTGTGAAGCGAGCTTGAGGCGAATGAAGGTCGATCACATCGATCTGTACCAGCTACACCGACCGAACTCGCACATTGCAATCGACGAAACACTGCGAGCGATGGACGATCTCGTTGATTCCGGCAAGATTCGTTACGCCGGAACGAGCAACTACGGATCATGGCAGTTCGTCGAGTCTCTGTGGGCATCGGAGAAGCTTGGCCTTAACCGATTCGTCAGTGAGCAGTCGCCGTTCAACCTCGCCGATCGTCGTGCTGAACGCGAACACCTTCCTATGTGTCAGACGTACAGCACAGCGTTCATTCCGTGGTCGCCGCTCGCTGCTGGCGGTCTAACCGGTAAGTACACGCGAAATGCTCAGCAAGCTTCAGGCACCCGATTTGGAGATGAAACCGACCCCGGCAAGCTCAAACGGTTTAGCGGTGGTGTGATGGATATCGCCGATGGACTCGTTCCAATCGCCGAAGCCCATAACGCAACAGTCGCCCAAATTGCACTAGCGTGGGTCGCCGCACAGCCCGGAGTGACCGCGCCGATAGCAGGACCTCGCACGCTCGATCAGTTCAAAGACAATTTAGGGGCATTGAATGTTGAACTAACTAAAGAAGATTTCGACAAGATCGACGAGCTAGCCCCTCCCGGTACCAACGTTGCTGAATACTATGAAGCTAGCTTCGAGCCTAACGCTCACCGTTTCTAGACGGCAACCCGACCTCTCTTACTCCCAATTCCCAAAAGTAAATAATTCCTAAATGACCGACAAACGAAAAGTTCTAATCACTGGTGGCGCTGGACTCATCGGTTCGTTGATGATCGACAATCTAGGCGACAAATACGAATTCTCGTCGCTCGACCTAGTCGAAAACCCAAACGTTCATTCAACCGTCGCCAACATCGACGATTTTGATGCCATAGCTCCCGCATTCGTGGGAGTCGACACCGTCATTCACCTCGCAGCAAACCCGCACCCGGATGGATCATGGGAATCGAATCTTCAGAACAACTTCATCGCAACGTACAACGTATTTGAACTTGCAAAGCAAAACGGTGTGAAGCGAGTTATTTTCGCCAGTTCAAATCATTCAGAAGGCGGAAACTACCTCGACGCACCGTGGAGACACGTCAACGAAGGTAAGTACGAACTGCTTGAGCAGGACAACTACGAACTAATCACTGAAACCCATCGAATCAGACCCGATGGCTACTACGGTGTTGCAAAAGCGTACGGCGAAGCACTTGGCAGCTACTACAACGATTACCATGGCCTAAACTCGTTTCATCTTCGTATCGGCTGGGTGATTCGAGATAACGACCCAACCGTTTCGTCTCATGGCCTAGCACTCTGGTTGAGTCACCGTGATCTCGTACAGATCATGGATCTGTGTATCAGTGGTCCCGAGTCGTATCGCTACGACATATTCAACGCTACTTCCGACAATACGTGGAAGATATTCGACATCGCTCACGCCAAGGAAGCTCTCGGATACAAGCCACAAGACCGAGCCGGATCTGAACTTAGAGCCGACTAATCTTTACGAAAATCCCAAAGTAATAAATCAACAAAATGCCATCAAGCGACAAACGAAAAGTTCTTATTACAGGTGGAGCGGGTCTTATCGGCTCGATCATGATCGACAAACTAGGCGATAAATACGAGTTTTCTTCGCTCGATCTAAAAGAGGCCGACGGCATAAAGTCGACAGTCGCCAATCTCGATGACCTCGAAGCGATCACTCCGGCTTTCGACGGAATCGACACAGTTGTTCACCTCGCTGCCGATAGATCACCCGCGGGTTCTTGGGATTCGATTCTCAAAAATAACTTCGTCGCCACCTACAACGTGTTCGAGGCGTCAAAAAAAGCGGGCGTGAAGCGAGTGATTTTCGCGAGTTCTAATCACGCCGAGGGTGGCTTCTATCTTGACGCTCCGTGGAAGCATGTGAACGAAGGCAATTTCCACCTACTTGAACAAGACAACTACGAGTTGGTTACTGAAAACCACATGATTCGTCCTGACAGCTACTACGGAGTCGCCAAGGCGTACGGAGAAGCGCTCGGTAGCTACTACAACGACTACCACGGCGTAAGTTCGTTCCATCTGAGAATTGGCTGGGTGCTTGAGACGGATGATCCTACGTTCTCGGCATACTCGCTCTCGCTCTGGCTGAGTCACCGCGATACAGCTCAGATCATTGACCGGTGTATCGATGCACCAGAATCGCATAGGTACGACATCTTCAATGCGACATCAGATAACACGTGGAAAATTTTCGACATAGCTCACGCGAAAAACGCACTCGGCTATAAGCCTGAAGATCGTGCTGGGTCAGAATTCATAAAGCGTCCGTACAAGCGAACCACTTAGAGATTGCCGCCTAAGCGATTGCTACAGATGGTTGAGGATGCGCTTTGGAACTAAGTTGGGTACTGCCCGCGATCGCTAGCCCGTTCATCTACGCGATGGTTTCGCTTGGCGACAAGTGGATTTTGTCGACTCTCAAGCTGCGGATCGAAAGTTTCAATCTGTTTGTAGGCGGAACCCAGTTAGGAATCTCGCTGGTAATTCTCCTGATTCTTGGAATTCCAAATGCCTCGGTCGAATCTCTAGCTGCTGCTCTCGGTGGTGGAATGATCTGGGGAATTGCGCTGATACTGCTGTTTATGGCGCTGCGTCGTGAACAGATCGGTCGAGTGGTTCCGGTATCTCAAACATCACCCGTATTTGCTGCGATTCTGGGAGTTGTGTTTCTCGGAGAGCACCTTGAATGGTGGGGCTGGCTAGCTGTTCTGTTGGTAGTGGCAGGAGCAGTTATCGTTTCTGCCGAGCCGCACCAACTGCTTTCTGGAGGATTCAGAAAGGTTTACTTATGGGTCGTTCTCGCTGCCGCTCTAATCGGTATCGCTCAAGTTTTACTGAAGGTCTCTTCAGATGAACTTAGCGTGTGGCACAACATGTCGCTTCGTGGGATCGGACTCTTCACGACACTCGCGATTCCGGTTCTTAGACCGTCGGTTGTTAGGGATTTTGCTTCTTTCGTAACCACCAAGAAAACTGCTATTCCGGTACTGTTTATCGAAGGATTGGGTCCGATATTAGGCAACGGATTCTTGCTGCTGGCACTGGCGAACGGACCAGTCTCGCTCGTGAGTGCGTTGCTCGGCACCAGGCCGATATTCATCCTGTTGATTACGCTCGCTTTTGCACCGCTTGCCAAGAAGGCGCTGGCCGAGGAATTTACGAGAGCCGACATCATCACAAAGACGGCATCGACCGCCGCTGTAGTCGGCGGCGTCGTAATAATTTCTCTAGCTAGCTAACTATGCCGCGGCTAACTACACGATCTGGTTGCGCAGTTCCGTTTCGCCGTTCCAAAGTCGAGTCAGATTGTCGTTGAGAATGTCGATTACACGTTCTTCGTAAAGTCGAGTCTCACCACCGGTGTGAGGGGTGATAATCACGTTCTGATAATCCCAGAAGACCGAATCTGCTTCGAGAGGTTCGTTCCAGAAGTGATCGATTCCAGCACCAGCTATTTGCCCTGATTTGAGTGCGACAGCCAGAGCAGGTTCATCGACGCACTGCCCCCTTGCAACGTTAATTAAGTAAGCAGTCGGTTTCATCGCCAGAAGCACTTCCGCGTCCACAATATTGGTCGTCTCGGGTGTTAGAGGGCAAGTCAGAGCTACAAAATCAGCCCGCTGTACAAGCTCGTTGAGTTTGTCGGGAGTAACCACTTCGTCGGCAGGGCCTTCAGCGGTCGAAGGATCGCGTTTAGTGGCGATGATGTTCATGTCGAACGCTTTGGCGAATTTTGCCAGCCTTGAGCCAATCGCACCCATACCCACGATGAGAATCGTCTTACCGATCAGCTCGTCCTCACGTTGAGTAAGATCACCGAGCATGCCTCGCCACGTGCGGCTGTTCTGGTTATCTCGCCCAGTATGAATGTGTCGATTTAGACCCAAAATCATCGACATTGCGTGTTCGGCAACCGCGTTTTGGTTTACACCTGACGCGTTGGCGAGTCGAATTCCACGTTTTTTCAGTTCATCCAGCGGAAACTGATCGTACCCAGCCCCTATCGACTGGATGTACTTGAGTTTCTTCGCCCGTTCGAGCAAGGCGTTGTCCCAGTAGCCCGAGCAAACAAACACGTCGGCGTCTTCGATGCGATTCATCGTGTCTTCCGCCGTCCACGTCTGAAAATATTTCACTTCAGGGCTTCGGGCGGCGTAGCGCTCTTCCATCCGATACGCAACATGAGCAAAGTGAACGGTGGCGTCCACAGCGGACGGAAAATCTTCAGACATAACTTCTCCATTCGAAGTAATAATCACACGAAAAACGCTTCAAGTGCTGGACAATAGCGGAACCAAGATCGACCCTATAGGTCAACAGCAAGCGATTCCTTTATCGTCAATTTTGACGAGACCGAATCATACTGCCGAATTAGCACTAGCGACTACAAGAACGTATATGCCAGAAAACATAACGATTAGTAACGAAATCGTATCGGTAACTATCTCACCAGATGCGGGTGCTTCACTGAGATCTATCAAGGTGAACAAAGGTGGCAAACAGTACGAACTGCTCTCAGGTGGAGACAATACACACGACCCAACCGATCTTCCGCACGGGGAAGGTTCGTTCATCATGGCACCGTGGGTGAATCGGATTCGGGACGGTCGTCTCGTTACACCAGATGGCATACATCAGCTACCAATGAACGCTTCACCTCACGCTATCCACGGATTGCTGCGGGAGCGACAGTGGGATGTAACCTCACAGACCGAAAGCTCTCTCAATTTGGAAATATCGCTCGATGAACCGTGGCCGTACGCTGGTCGAGTTGAATACTCGCTGGCGCTAGAAGGCTCATCGCTAGTACAAACTATGCGACTCATCGCAAACGACAGCGAGACTCGACCGTTCCCTGGAAGCGTTGGCTGGCATCCGTGGTTCAACACCACTCTGGGAACACATCCTGTGACCGCTACTGCCGACGTTTCAAGTCAGTGGGAGCTTGATGACACAGCCACCGCAACAGGTAAGCTGTCGGTAACTGGAATGACCGAACGCCTACAAAAAGGCACTCAATTCGCAGTTCGAGAAGTAGATGGCTGTTTCTTGATGAACCCGGGTGGCGGCGCAGTTCTAAGTTGGCCAGAGCTAACGATGACGATGACAGGATCGGAAAAAATCACCCACTTCATGTTTTACTCTCCAGAGCACGCGTTGTGTGTTGAGCCGCAAACTTGCACAGTCGACGCCGCACAACTGGCAGACAAAGGACACGCGGACACGGGCCACGTGCTTGTCGATCGAGAAAATCCGTTGGTAGCCACTACTACTTGGAGTTGGGAATAGGGAGATCAGGTGTCTGCCACTGTGAACATCGCATCATCAGAATCGGCTATTTCGATTAGCGGGCTAGAGTTCGCTTACGGAAATCGCCCTGTCCTCAAAGGAATCGATCTTGAAATTCCACGAGGTGTGTCGTTCGGCGTTCTCGGCGCTAACGGGGCTGGTAAAACAACTCTTGTCCGTCTGTTGATTGGCCGCCTTAAAGCGACAGCGGGGACGGCTCTGATCTTCGGGCAAGAACCTGGTCCTGAATTGGCCGATTCTGTTGGATATATGCCGCAACTAAACGCTCTTTACGAGGCGTTATCTGTTCGAGAAAACCTCGATTTCTTCGCTCGAATGCTTGGTCTTTCCAACAAAGAACAGCGAGTCGCCGCTGTTGCCCGTGCGATGGAATTGGTTGGACTCACTGACCGTGCCGACAGTGTGATGTCGGAACTCAGTGGAGGAATGCGACAACGAGTAAGCCTTGGCGCAGCGTTGGTTCACGAACCCGATATTCTGCTGCTCGACGAGCCGACGGTTGGGCTCGACCCAGAACTGCGTGCCACGTTCTGGCAGCATTTCAAAGAAATGACCGACTCGGGTACGACCATCGTGATTTCGAGTCACACTATGGACGATGCGGCCCATTGCGATACGTTGGGTTTCATGCGGGACGGCAAGTTCATTGCCACTGGCACACCCGACGAACTACGACAATCGACAGGCAAGCCAAATTCAACGCTTGAAGATGCGTTCTTATTCCTATCGAGAGCGAGCGATGATGTCATTTGATAGAAAGCTTGCGATAGCAGCACGAATCACCAGAGAAATCAGACGTGACCGCCGTTCGCTCGCGCTAATCATCGGAGCACCGGTGATAGTCATGTCGCTCATAGGGTTCAGTTTTCAAGATCAAAAACCTGTTTTGAACCAAGCTGCACCAGCGTTAATCGCGACGATGGCGATGTTCTTCGTGTTCGTTCTTACCGGCATAAGTTTTTTGCGGGAACGTTCTCAAGGAACACTCGAACGACTACTCTCAACCGCTGTCTCACGATCCGATTTGCTGGTTGGGTATCTAGCAGGATTCCTGCTGTTCGCACTGATCCAGTCGATCATTATTCTTCTCTACACACTGTTCGTAGTCGATGTTGAATACTCAGGGAAGCTCTGGGACATCGTATTCATTCTGCTGATGGTGACGATTACTTCCGTGAGCATGGGAATATTCGTTTCAACCTTCGCCAAGAACGAATTCCAGGTCGTTCAATTCATTCCACTGTTACTGGCTCCTCAGATATTCCTCTCGGGCGTGATCCTGCCGACTTCTCAGTTGCCCGGTTATTTCCAAGTTATTAGCGGTGTCCTGCCTCTCACATACGCGAATCGAGCGTTGCGAGACATCATGCTTCGGGGAGCTTCTCTTAGCGATGTATCGACCGAAATAGGTGTGCTAGCGCTGTTCGCTATCGCTATGCTCGCTGCTGCTGCCGCAACCGTGCGCAAAACCTAAGTTTCTTACGCAAGAAATTGGGCACACCAAATCGATCCGACAGTACTACAATTCGTGACCTCGCTCGCAGTTAGACGATGTATGTCGGTCTAATCGCGAATTTCAGCTAGAAGATACGAAGTTTCAGGTACTCATGTCCACAAATACGCTTGCGAACCTACTCAATCCATCGTCATCGACAGATGATTCGATCATCATTCCCGGCGGCCCAACGCTTTCGTACGGTCAGTACGCCGAAGAGATTGAACGAGTAGCAGGCTTACTTGCCGGCGCCGGAGTAAAACCGGGCCGACCTGTTTCTATTGTTTTGACGAACAATCTCGAATTCATGGTGCTATTTCTCGCTGTTGCCCGAGCCGGTGCGGTAGCTGCCCCGCTGAACTCCACCTACACAGTCGACGAGTTTAAATTCTTCATGGAAGATGCCGATTCGCAACTGGCGATAGTTCCGCCGGGAGCGCATATGGGTCGTGACGCCGCGAGCCAGCTCGGAATTCCAGTACTCGGCGCTTCGTTAAATGGCGGATCAGTCGTACTAAGCAACGGCAGTGGCGCAGTCACGAAATCGTCAGATGCTCAGCCGCCTTCCGAGAGTGATATAGCTCTGTTCCTACACACATCGGGAACAACGAGTCGTCCAAAGGGCGTGCCGCTAACTCATGCCAACCTGATGAAGTCGATCAGCAATATCAAGAACCACTACGAGCTAACGCCTGAAGACACTTCGATCATCGTTATGCCGCTGTTCCACGTTCATGGCCTGATGGGAGCATCGCTCTCGACCCTGAACTCAGGTGGTTCACTGGTTATTCCTGAGAAATTCTCGGCTTCGAGCTTCTGGGGATTACAAAAGGACTACTCGGCAACGTGGTATTCGGCAGTTCCGACTATTCATCAAATTTTGCTTATGCGAGCCGATGACGATAACGCTCCTCGGGAATCGTTTAGGTTCATCCGATCTTGCTCCTCAGCACTTGCTCCGGCAGTCTTCGAGCGACTCGAAGCACGATTTGGTGCTCCCGTTCTCGAAGCCTATGGAATGACAGAAGCTTCGCACCAGATGTCATCGAGTCCGATGCCTCCCGGAAAACGAATTCCCGGCACTGTCGGACTGGCAACAGGCGTCGAGATAGCAATTATGGATATGGCAGCCACAGGTCAATTGCAGAAGACCGGCGATATCGGCGAAATCGTCATCAAGGGCGAAAACGTCATGCACGGCTATAACAACAATCCTGAAGCCAATGCCGAAGCTTTCGTCGATGGCTGGTTCCGTACTGGAGATCAAGGATTCTTAGATGCCGAAGGTTATCTAGCGCTTACCGGTCGAATCAAAGAATTGATCAACCGAGGTGGAGAGAAGATTTCACCACTCGAAATCGATGGAATCCTACTGAAGCACCCTGCCGTAGCAGAGGCGGTATGTTTCGCCGTGCCTGATGAAAAGTACGGTGAAGTTGTACATGCTGCTGTGGTTTTGAAGGGCGACGCCGACCAAGAAAACATACGGGCGTACTGCCGCGAACAGATGGCAGGTTTCAAGGTTCCAGATGTTGTCTACATCGCAGACTCGCTACCGCGAACTGCAACCGGCAAAATCCAGCGTCGCCACATGGTTGCAGCGTTCGCAGAAAGAAAGTAGTTCGAAAAGGCGAGGTGAGTTGATGCGGCGATTTACGTATTTGATCGTTCTGTTCGCGCTAGTTGCAATTCTGGCTATCGTCGGATGCTCTAGCAATTCTGATAAAACGGACGATCTGAGCACGCCAGCCGAACAATCAACCCCGACCACCACCATCGAATCAACTCCCGACTTGTCGGGTGGATCAACAGCGATTCCGACTACCAATACCGGAACCCCGAACAACGGGATCGCTGTTGGAGAGCCCGCTCCGGGATTCTCACCAATATCACTACCGACCCGAACCATTACGTTCAGGGCAAACGTCCCAGAAAACACGCCCGATGACGAACCGGTGTTTTTGACAATCATGGATATGACGTTCGGTGTTGACCAGCGAGTCGAAATGAAACGACTCGGGAACAGCACGTTCGAAGCGAAAGCTGACGTTCGGGACAGCGCTATGATTCGCTACACGTACGACCGTTTTGAGTACACCGACGTTTGCTGTCTCGAAGAGCAAACCCGTGAATCACTTGGCGAATCATTTCGGCTTCAATATAGGTTCCTACTGACTCAAGTAGACGTAACCGAAATCAACGACAGCATTCCGATGTGGGCCGATCTACGAGTGCCGTATGAAGAAGGTCAGATTTCGGGATTCGTGTTCGATTCAACAACTGGTGAACCAGTCTTGGATGCCGATGTATCGATCTCGGGAGTTCACGTCGGGTCACGCACTGACGGCAGTTTCCACGTTCCTCGACTTCCCGCGGGAGAACACACGGTCGTGGTTCATTCGAACACCGGCGACTTCAACTCGGTTCAGAAGACCGTTACATTGGATTCAGGTGGCGAGGTTTCGCTCGAACTTAGAGTTACGCCGACCAATTTGGTTCCAGTAACGTTCGATGTACTCCTGCCAGACTCAACACCCAAAGGTGCATGGGTCAAACTAGCCGGGAATCTTCATGCTCTCGGCGGAAGAATTGGGCATCCGGGTCGAGCAAACAGTCCAGACAATTTCTTCATTCCCAAACTTGAACGAGACGGAAACCGAGCACATACCGAAATAATGCTGCCCACCGGTGCATTTATCGAGTATTTCTACACGATAGGACCACTCGGAGTTTCCGACGAGAAAAAATCGCCCGGGACGTTCGTTCGGCGCAGTTTCATCGTCGGATCTGACGGCGATAAACGTTCCGACAATGTGGAACGTTGGTCGAATGACGGATGGCCTCTGGTCACGATCCGTTTGATTCCTCCAGAGGGAACGCCTGCGAACGCACCTATTGCGCTGAACATGGGACCTTCATCCTGGATGGAACCTGCGGCAGACGGAACTTACACAACGGTCCTAGGCACAGCACCCTCGGGTGGCACTTACACCTACAGATATCTTTTGGGTGACGATTTCGACGGATCGGATGGATCTGACGCGGCTATCGATGGCGTGAGAACACTAATCGTCCCAGAGAACGGCGGTGAGATAGTCGATGTGGTGACGCGGTGGACTGGTCAGGGTGATCCGACTGCAAGACGGGACGACGGCTCACTGGCTGTGAAGTTCAGACTGTCTGTTCCACCCGAAACGCCATTGGATTCACAGATTTTCCTAGTTGGTGACCGACCCGCTCTTGGAAATGGCGTTGAGTTAGTGGCACGCGCAGAAAATCCTTGGTTGTATGAGGGCGAAATCGTGTTCGGGCACGATGGAACACTCAACTATTCATACGAACTACGATCCGAAGGTTCTGGGTCGTCTAAACGGAGCATATTCACTCAATTTGACGGCCAAACGGTCAATGATTGGATCGTTGAATGGCCGGGTCTCACGCGTTCGGTCGACGAACGCGATGACTTCGTCAAAGGTATCTTCACACCCGATTTCTACTCGAACGGATTCATTGCACTTTCTGACTCGACTTACCAACGAGCACGTGCCCATGAAGCTTCGGCAGTCGTAGTGTCGTCGGTGTGGTCATACGGCCAAACTCAACCGATTCCGACGCTCGAATATCGGTCGGTTCACGCCGGAACAGTCTCGACACCACTTGAAGACGCCATAGCGCAAGCTCAGATCGCACACGATGCCGGACTCGATGTTTTCTTTGGGCCACAGTTCAACATGGAGCAGGCGCCGGGTGGGTTCGAGGTTTACAACGGCTCTAAAACAGACGAATGGTGGGTCGAGTGGCTGAAGCTCGCCGATGAAATGTGGACGTGGCAGGCAACAGTCGCTGAGATGATCGAAGCCGAATACATGATGCTTCCAGGGCCGCTGTTCCATGTGTACGACCAAATAGATCGGTCTGATGACCACCCGACTATCAAATTGATCGAATCTGAACACGTTCGGATCATAGCCAAGGTCAGATCAATTTATTCTGGAAAGATCGTCATCACCGGTGGAGCCGATCGATACGAATTCCCTGGTCTCGCCGACTACAACGGAGTTACGACTTACGACATCGGTGTGCCGTCGCTGCCCGCCGATACGACGGTCGCGGAGTTTGTTGAATATTACGAAGAACGATTTACTGAAAGAGTCGATCCAGTTGGAGAACGATGGGGCAATCCTGTTTTCCTTTATACGATTCACACACCGGCTATGCCAACTGCTGACGATCCTGCGGGTGAGATCGGACAGGCAAACGCTCTCGAAGCACTATTCCAAGTCATTTCAACACGACCTGAGATAACAGCGAGCCTGTCTTGGTCCTACCGGATGATAGACACTCCGTTAACGCCGAACGATGGCATTCGCGGTCGGCTCGGAGAAGCGGTACTAGCTAAGTGGTACGCAATTCTCGGTGGCGAAAACTAAGAAGCCGCTAGCCCTTATCGAGCAGCGACAAAAAGCCTGTCGCTAGTCCCATGTAAGCGGCAATTCCAGCGATATCGGTGACAGTCGTCAAAAACACGGCTGAAGATGTGGCAGGGTCGGCTTTGAGTGCTCGTAAAGTAAACGGAATCAGCACACCTGAAAGCCCAGCGATGAGCATGTTCAAGAACAACGCTCCCGCTACGATTCCGGCGAGATAAGCGTCGCCGCGCCACAGGAACACAATGCCGGCAATCACTACTGCCACAACAATGCCTTGCGCAATCGCCAACAACGCCTCTCGGACAAGCAGTTTGCGTGCATCACCCGGAGCGGTATCTCCAATCGCCATCGATCGAACGATGATCGTTAGCGTCTGATTTCCAGAAATACCTGCTTGTCCCATTACCACCGGCAAAAACACCGCCAGAATAGTGAGCGAACTAAGGGTTTCGGTGAACAAATTCAACACGAATCCAGTTGCCAGAACGGTCGCAAGATTAATCAACAACCATGGAAGTCGATGCCGAACTGAACCACGTACTGACTCGATGCTTTTCGCGTCTCCACGAACACCCAGCATTCGGAACATGTCCTCAGTTGCCTCAGCCTCGACAACATCGACCAGATCTTCGATGGCGATAGCTCCTTCGAGCCTGCCATCAGCACTTATCACCGGAACAGAACGTATCTCGTAACGTTGCATGAGCCGAGCGGCTTCTTCTTGGTCAGTTTTCGTTCGTACTGAGACGACATCGGGGTTCATCACGTCGGTAACTGTCGATCCAGCGCGAGCGAAAACCAGATCGGGAAGTTCAAGAACACCAACCAGTAATCCATCGTCATCGACGGCGAAAAGCTGACGCATGTCCTCGGGTTCTAGATCGGAATTCCTCAGAACCGTTATTGCCCGCGTAGCTGTCCACGAATCTCTTATGGCAACGAACTCTGTCGACATGAGTCCACCGGCATCATCGTCCTGATGCAGTAGCAAATTGCCAATTGCTGAACGATCTTCCATTCGAACGAGAATATTGCTAGCGTCAGCCCAATCAATTCCGCGCAGTACGTCGGCCGCCACGTCGTTAGAAACGGTTTCTAGCACCTTCGCCATTCGAGTTACATCGACTAAACCGGATACTTCCACGGCCTCATCGACGTCCATGTGCTCAAGAACGTCGGCAATTTCTTCTACCGAAAGGCTGCCGAGCAACGCACGTCGATTCTCAGGTTCAAGATCAGCAAGAACCTCCGCTTTGTCGGGATCTCTAAGCCCCTGAAGCTCGGATAAAGCCTGTTGAGCATCACCAGATTCAACGAGTTCTTCAATAGTTTCTTGAATGCCGTCTAACTGATCGGCATCAGGAGCAGTCGAAAAAAGGACGCGTTCGTCCTGATCTTGAATCGAAGTCTGATCGGGATTACGAGATGAGTTGTGATCGTCCGGGGTCTGATCGGGCATACGTCGCCCTTGCCTACGTGCTCAGCGGTAACCAGAACATCGTACTAGGTGAGGTCAATCAAATACCGCAGCGAATCGAAACTAAACATCCCAACTAATGATTCGGGGACGATGAGGTTCAGTCCACTTCAGCCTGAAGCCGCCTTCGACCTCAAGCAACGATTCGCCGAGCACGTCGTTCAACAGTTTCGATTTTTCCGATTCAGCCGAAACGAATAATCTTGCTTGGCATTCAGTCAACGCGTCTTCACGAGTCTTGAACGGACGCGATATCCATTCTTCGAGCAGGGTTTCCTTGTATTCGATTCCCATTTCACTGAGCAACGACTCGATTTGAGGAAGCGTTGGTAATTCAACTCGTTCTTCTCCGTGAACACGAGACCACAGCGGAAGATAAGTTGCAGTTGCAGGTCGACCGAACGAAATTAACGCAACTGACTTACGAGCGCTCTGGCTCAACTTACGAATGAATCCTTCGATTGCCGTAACGGTGTACACAACGTGAGCACACACAACCAAATCATGTGGTTCTACTTCAGCGTCCTCCCATGTACTTGCGATGACTGAGAGATTCCGCACTCCCCACGCTTCGGCAGTTCCGACGAGCTGCTCGCGCATCGCCTCAGACGGCTCGACGGCTGTTACGTGTGAGGAGTATTCAGCCAACGGAATCGCAATACGACCTCCACCGGCACCAACATCGAGAACGGTTTCACCTTTAGTTATGAATTCGACGAGCTTCTGAATCGTGTCGTCAGGACCAGAATCACCCTTCTTAGGTGGAACGAACTTGTGAGCGACCGGACGCCAAAAATCGTCCGAAGCCATTTCTTCTCGTACGCTGTCCGATTGAGCATGCTCGGCTACTACAATTTTTTGCCATGCAATTCCCGATTGTGTCCTGTTTATTTCAGTCATCTACACCAGTTCCTGAGTTCGCTATACGAAATCTATTCGATAATTTGCCCCAAGTTGTCGAAGTTGTCGATAAGCTAGGTCACCGTTCGTAGGTTTAACTTATTGGATACATGAAACTCGTATCTCGAATTATGTCGAGGTGGCGTCGAAAATCATGCGATCCAACGTGATATTTGTGGAAAGGTTCTCCCATGCTATTAGGTGTTGCGGGTCTCGTGCCAGGCGACTGGAAATCAATCGATGGAGCTGTCCTCGATAACGTTGCAGAGCACGGATTCAAAACCGTTCAAATTCGAGTCGACGATCCGCAGTCGATGGGGAACGGCGACGTTAAACGCCTGAAATCCATGTTCGAAGGGCGTGGCTTTGAGATGCCTCAGACCGTTGGAAACTACGGTGGCAAACTCATCGCTGAAGATGAAACCGAGCGAAAAAACGAGATCAAGTTCGTAAAACGAATGGTCAATGTAACGGCTCGACTCGGTAGCCCGAACACATATCTTCGACCCGGTAGCCTAAATCCAAAAGGCGGCTGGATGCCTCACCCGCTTAACCACTCTGACGAAGTATTTGATCGACTCGTCGACAGCACGAAGCAGATTTGTACAGTTGCTGAGAACGAGGGAATCATGATGGCAGTCGAAGGTGGCACCGTTTGCCCTATCGACTCTCCACAGCGAATGAAAGATCTCATCGACGCCGTGGGATCGAAGGCACTAGGGCTGAACATGGACCCTGTGAACTTCGTAGGTTCTCTCGATATTGCATACGACACAACAGCGCTCATCAATGAGTTCTACGAACTAATCCCGGATCGAATCGTTGGAGCCCATGCGAAAGACTTCACAGTCGTAAACGCACTTCTGCCTCACTTCGAAGAATCGATCATCGGACAGCCAGAAAGCCTGCTCGACAATGAAGCCTTGTTGGTTGGACTACAGAAGGTCAATCCGAAGGCACATGTTCTAGTCGAACACCTTCCAGACGACAAAATACCGGTAGCTGCAGCAGGAATTCGCAAGGTTGCCGAGCGTGCCGGTATTGTTTGGGACTAATAGGAAATAAGAAGTCGGTTTTTATTTAGACCGACACTGGATATAAAACGTTTTTGGAATTCGTCTGCTGACCGTTCCAATAAAGAAAACCTGCCTCGGCAGTTCAGGAGCCAATCATGCCCGTCGATCTCTCTGGCAAACGAATAATCATCACAGGTGCTGCAACTGGCATCGGGCGAGCCACAACTCTTCGAGTATCGGCGGCCGGAGCAAAAGTAGCTGCCTTTGACGTAAATGACGCAGATGGCGCAGCAACGATCGGCGATGTGAACGAAGCCGGTGGCGACGCTCGCTACTGGCACGTTGACGTGCGTGATGAAATTGCCGTTTCGGGCGCTGTCGCAGCCGCAGAGACGTGGCTCGGAGGCGTGGACATACTGATTCACGTTGCCGGAGTACTCCAGGGCGCAGCGATTGAGCTTGATGAGTTCCCTGAGGAAATTTGGGACACAGTTCTCGACATCAACCTTCGCGGATCGTTCACCATCTGCAAGTACGTCACTGGTGCCATGAAAAAGCAGGGCAAGGGTGTAATTATCCTTACTTCTTCGGGAGCCGGGGTTACGGGTGGAAGTTCGTCTCTCGCATACGGTTCGTCTAAGGGCGGAGTTCACGGTCTTTCACTCGTAATGGCTGCTCATCTTGCGAAGTACAACATTCGTGTGAACGATGTTCTTCCGGGTGCGGTTGCAACACCTTTGAAGGTTGCGAATGTGGAAGACATGCACGATGCCGGTGGAAAAGCAGGAAACCTCGAAGAGAAGATCGATGCGCTTGTGTCGCCCGATGAGATCTCGAAGGTATTCGCGTTCCTAGCCAGCGACGAAGCCAGCATGGTCAAGGGAAGCGTAGCAACGCGCTAGTAACTTCGTGTCCTCCCTCCCTGCTAGGGAGGGAGTTAGGTACATGCTGAGCCAGTCGAAGTAGAGTGAGTCTAATCACCACTACTCCTGCTTTGCGGTGTCGCGCTTCTCCCAGCCGGGGCGGAACATTCGCAGGAAGTTGCTCTTGCCGTATGGGTGTTTTTTGGCTTCTTCTTCGTTCAGCGTAACCCCTATGCCTGGAGCCGTAGGCATGGTCAGATGACCGTCTTCAACTCTAAGGAATCCGGTTAGAACATCACTCACCCAAGGCTCCAAGAAATCGTCGAAACACTCCTGAATGAAGACGTTCGGCGTCACTGCATCGATATGAAGAGCGACCATCGTTTTGAACGGACTTTCGGCGTTGTGCAGAGCGATTTCGGCGTGGTGAGCTTCAGCAATTCCCGCTATTTGTAATGACCGCCAGATGCCACCGACTCCAAGCGGCTCGGGATTAATAACGTCGGTTACGTTGTGCGATAGGAACTCGCCGAACTCGTGAATAGCGTGCATTCGCTCGCCAGCGATCATCCGAACTGGGATTCGCCGAGCGACTTCAACTAGCGCGCTCACGTCTGTCGACAGAACGGGGGTTTCGAACCAAGTGACATCGTAGTCTTTGAGCCAATTGCCGATTTCGATCGCGGCGTACGTGCTGAATCGATCATGTGCTTCGATCAAAATATCCACTTCGTCGCCGACGGCATCACGAACCGCGCCGATCAGTGCTTTAGCCTCGGCCGTTTCTTTACGTGACATCTGCATGTGCGCATCGCCAAACGGATCGAACTTGAGAGCGGTGTAACCCTTGGCAACTACCTCACTGGCCTTTTCCGCAAAACCCTCTGGAGTTCGTTCGCCCGAGTACCAGCCATTGGCGTAAACCCGAACGTTTTCACGAACCTTGCCGCCTAAAAGCGTGTGAACGGGAACCCCAAGGGACTTCCCAAGGATGTCCCAGCAAGCCATCTCGATTCCTGCCATCGCAGTCGTCACTTTGATAAATGCAGTCAAGTACAGCTTGTGAAAGATTTCGTGGACGTTGCGCGGATCCATTCCGATTATGAGGTGTTTGATCTCTTCGATCGCTGCCACCCGTGGCTGGGTCTCCGATCCGCCGGTCGCTTCACCAACCCCGATCAGCCCTTCGTCGGTTTCGACTACAACGTAAATCCAGTTCTTCCACGGGTTACCAACTACAACGGTCCTTACATCGGCGATCTTCATTCAGCTGCTCCAGCAATGTGTGCACACGAGACCGGGTTCACTGCAAACCAAGTTTGGCGGGAATTCTACTTCGTCTTTTCTGAACGATGTGCCTACAGCCGTGGCAGATTCAGGAATACAATCTCGGCTTATAGCAACAATTGCTCGATCGCTGACAAATAACCTGAATAGGCAATCAAATTGGCAAAGTCCGTACCGCACGATTATCACTACGATCTAAAGACTGCTTCCAATCCCTCGATAAGCCCGAACGACAAAGCAGTTGCGTTCACAGTTCACCAGTTCGATCGTTCAACGCACAAGGCAAGTACCGATATCTTCGTGAAAAGCCTTGGGAACTCATCGGCGCTGACCCAGATGACGGATTCAGGTACTGCTTCAAAGCCAACTTGGTCGCCCGATAACAAACGGATTGCCTATTTGGATGAAGACGAATCGGGAGTGAAGCAGATTTTCACTCGCTTGGCATCGGGTGGTGATCGTAAAACGATCACTGCCCAAATTGCGGATGTCGACGCCATAGCGTGGTCGCCCGACCGATCGAAGATCGCATTTAGAGGTTTAGTGCCTGGCATCGACGAACAGGATGCGATTACCGCTGATCCTGATTTGCCCAAAATACGAACGGCGCGCCGAATCAGGTATCGGCAAGATGGCGTTGGGTGGCGCGGCGACTCGTTTCATCACATTTACATCTACAACTTCGATACAAAACAAACTACGCAAATCACCGACGGTGAAGGCGATGATGGCCCGCCAGTCTGGTCGCCAGATAGTTCTCAAATAGCGTTCATCTCAGATCGAACGGCAGAGCGTGATCTCAGTTCAAAAACTGAACTATATGTATGTAACGCCGACGGTTCGTCGCTTACCCAATGGTCGGGCGATATGTTCATGGTCGAGTCGATTGCATGGTCGCCTGATGCGACCCGTATCGCAGTCACGGGCGGAAAGGACAAGGCTGAGGTAGGTGGCTATGGGCTCACCACGCAATCGAGTGTGTACGTCCTCGAACTCGGTAAAAGTCCGCAAAAACTGACCGACGACTCGATACGCCCGCACGCTAACGGCGCTGGATTTTCAGTTACTGCGGGCAGTCCATCTATGTCCTGGTCAGAAGCAGGTGTCGGAATCGTATTCGGAGCCGACTCTAAAGGGCAGTCACATGTAGCGATCGCTAATCCCGATTCGCCGGGTGATGTTCGATTAGTCTCTGATGGATGGTCGATCACAGAATTAGCGATCAGTTCTCAGGCCGGATTCGCAGTCGTGGCGGCAAGTTCTCCAACGTCACACGGCGAATTGTTCCTGATTGATCTCAACTCTGGTGATGTGCACACCACTACTCACCTGAACTCTAGATTTTTCGACAATCATGATGTCGCTGGTCTTGAGAAGTTCACTATCGACAACGGCGGATTCGAGATCGAATCGAGGGTGTGGTTCCCGGCAGACTTCGATCCTGCAAAAAAATATCCTCTACTTCTCGACATTCACGGCGGGCCTCATAGCGCTTTCAACGACTCGTTCTATCCGATTCATCAGGTCGCTGCGGGGGCCGGATACGTGGTCGTAGCGCCAAACCCAAGAGGATCTTCGTCGTATGGACTCGACTTCGCCACAGCAGTACATGGTGATTGGGGCATCGGTGACTATCAGGACGTAATCGCTGCGATGGAGCACGTTGCGGCACGTGAGTACATCGATGAGACTCGGGTGGTTATTCACGGGTCGAGCTACGGAGGGTTTATGTCGAGCTGGGCTGTTGGCCATACCAACAGGTTCAACGCCGCCGTTATCGCAGCTCCAGTCACGAATCTTTCAAGCTTCTACGGAACGTCAGACATTGGCGTGAACTTCTCTGAGACTCAGCTTGGCGGTGAGCGATTCGAACGAATCGAACACTATCGGGAGCATTCACCGCTTACGTACGCCAGAAACGTAGACACTCCGGTTCTGCTGCTGCACGGTGAAGACGATGTGCGAGTGCCTATCGAACAGTCAGAACAGTACTTTGTTGCGTTGAAGCGACATGGCAAAGAGGTTGAGTTTGTTCGGCTCCCCGGCACTAGTCATGGAATATTCAGAGCGAAACATCCATTAATCCGCAGTCAGTACTTCAGAAGAATGCTCGACTGGTTCGAGCACCACAACGGTTCACCGAGATAATGATTCGCAGTGGTTGTTCATCGGTTCGAACTTCATCGAGTTAAACAAGAAGGGTCGGTGCAATGCACCGACCCTGTAATGATTCGTACGAACTGATCTAAGCGATCATCTGCAACGGTGACATAACGTCTGCAGAACGTTCTACGTCGCCTTCATGCATTGGAAGCTGACCGGTCGACTCTAGATACGTAAGGATAGCGAATACACGCCCGTGCCTCTCGCCGTTTGAGTTGAAACCAAGCTTCGCAAGCACGCTGCTGATGTGGTGTTCAACAGTTCGTGGCTGAATGAACAGTGCCTCAGCAATTGCTCGGTTTGAGTGAGCCTTTGCCATTAGTCCAAGAACCTGAAGCTCACGTGGGCTGAGATTCTTGAGTGCTCCGCTCAAGCGAACGCCTTCATCGGAAGTAAGCTTCGAGACCATTGCTGGGTCGAGAACTGTGCGTCCTGCGGTTACATCTTCGATAGATCGAACGATGTCACGTGTGTTACGCAGAGTTGACTTCAGTAAGAAAGCTTTTCCTGCGGAATCATCACGCATGAACTCTTTCAAGTACTCGCCACGATCGTGAGTTGAGAGCATGACTAGACCCGTTTTTGGGCTGTCTACTCGTAACTGACGTGCGACTTGTATACCGTTGATCATCGGTAGGCTGACATCAAGAATCGCTACAGATGGCTGCAGCGACTTTGCCATAGATATGGCACTACGACCATCGGCTGCCACGCCGACGACGTCGATTCCCGGCTCTCGGTCGAGAAGAAGTGCAAGACTTTCACGAGTCAGTTCGTGATCGTCTGCTATTAGAACAGATATTGTTTGCATTCGAATTTCCCCTGTATACGATCAAGAATCTGACGGGATTACTTGAATCGTTTGCCCCCGTTACGTATAGGTACGGGCTTAAGGCGCAATACTGATGCCGGGTATTGCTAGCCGTTTCCTACCGAACGTATCCCCTAATACTCTCCGCCAATAGTTCATGTGTCGTTAGCGCAACCCACGCGTCATGCTAGGTGGCAATACATGAGTGCGTTCACACACCCCGTTCGTACCCCGCACCCTGCACCCCATGTGGGTAAGTACACCGGGGTTCTTGGTGCGATCCCAATTCCCCACACCCGACTGTCTGAATACTGTTGATTAGTAGATAAAACGGACGGTCAGGTCGAGTACGCGCCCTCGTGCGCACGCTCCTTCTAATCCTCTTACTCCACGTGTGTGGTGAATCGGGGAATGACCAGAGCTTGAGGAGCATCCGAGAGATGATCACGAAACAGCTGGATACAAAAGAACCCCAGCAGCAGCGCGGTATTACTGGATTAGAGACTGCGATTATTTTGATCGCATTCGTCGTAGTAGCGTCAGTGTTCTCATTTACGGTTTTGTCGACAGGTGTCTTCGCTTCAGAGCGATCAAAAGAAACTGTCTACGCAGTCCTTGAAGAAGCCAAGAGTTCGCTCAACCCAAGCGGCAGCATCATCGCCTTTAAAGGACGCGCTGGAACCTCGACGGACGAAGACTCCATTTACAAAATTCAGTTCGTACTATCAAACGCCATTGCCGGCGAGCCAGTCGACATGACTCCTCCATACACAGTTGATGCGACGAACACCGATCCTGATATCTCTTCAGGTTCGGAATACAAGACCGTGATCTCCTACCAGGATAAAAATCAGTATATTTCCGATGTTCCCTGGTCTATCAAAATGCTTGGTCAGTCATCAAACGACTTCCTAGTGGAACAGGGCGAAAAAGCTGAAATCACTGTGTGGATCTTGCAGCGACTCAATGGTGTTGCGGATCCTCTCTCGAACAATGGCGTGTCCACATACAATTCAACCGATTCCAATGGGAGCAGCGGAATATTGACCACGGGCGGGACCCTGCTCAATGCAAACGACCAGTTCACCCTGGAAGTGAAGCCTGAAAGCGGTTCGACTATTGCCATTCAGCGAACAACACCAGCACGTCTCGACACAATTATGGATCTGAAATAACTTTCAAATCATCCAATCATAGTAGAAACGACCAGCGGAAATTCGCTGGTCGTTTTCGTTAAAGGTATTGGTGGCAGCACATTCAAGTTTGTGTGCCGACCCAACCGACTAAATATTTCCCAATAACTAATGTTGAAATTAAGAGATACGTCATTGCGATTTGATCTAAGAAATCCATTTGGCGCAAAGAGAACTATTACGGGATTTGGGGAGGCTGCAGAAATGTTGTTCAATAGAGAAACGAATGTCGGTGCACAAAAAGGGATTACCGGTCTTGAGACCGCGATTATCCTTATCGCATTCGTAGTAGTGGCTTCGGTATTCGCATTTACCGTATTGTCGACTGGAATATTCGCTTCCGAGCGATCGAAAGAAACCGTATTCACCGGATTGCAGGAAGCCAAAAGCTCAATCGAGCCACGTGGTTCTGTGATCGCCTTCAAGGCAAATCGCGGTGGTACAGACACCATATTCAAAGTTTCGTGGGTTGTTTCTAATGCAGTCGCCGGTGAGCCGGTCGACCTGACACCGCCTTACACAGAGGGTGCAGACGGAACAGACCCAGACATCGTCACAGACGCAGAATACAAGACGGTGATTTCATACACCGACATCAATCAGCACCTCAATGACGTCCCATGGACAGTATCTTGGGTTGGTAATAACAATGGTGACAATCTGCTCGAAGAAGGTGAAAAGGGCGAGATTACCGTCTGGCTTCTAGAGCGAACCACAACCGTGGGCATCACCGACGCCAGCGCAGCTGGGTTCTGGGTAGCAGACGCCAATGGTTCTCATGGAATGCTTGCAGGAGCCACGCTGATCAGCACGAACGACCAGTTTACTTTCGAGATGAAGCCAGAAAGCGGAGCTGTGTTGACGATGCAACGAACTGCACCTTCAAGGCTCGACACCATCATGGACCTCAAGTAGGGCCAACCAGATCAACGTTCAATAGAACTTTCGAAACAGCCATCGGTTTTCCGATGGCTGTTTTTGCTTAAAGCACCCTGTGGGCTACCCGCCCCCACACGTTGGAGTGCACGCAATACCCCAACGAACTCTCTGGTCATAGCTTTATATACATAACTGCGATAACTGTCACTCGGTGCTAAGCCAGGGTCGAGATACAGATGCAGTGTTGAGGAAGACCAACTGGCTACCATCCCAATAATGAGGATGGATCTAGGAGATAGAAAATGTTTACGCACAACTTCGGTTCGCCGAAGAGCGAAAAGGGTATTACCGGTCTTGAGACCGCCATTATCCTTATCGCATTCGTGGTAGTCGCATCAGTTTTCGCATTCACGGTTCTCTCAACAGGTATCTTTGCCTCTGAGCGATCCAAAGAGACGGTTTTCTCCGGACTCGAAGAAGCGAAGAGCTCGATCGAACCACGTGGTTCTGTTATCGCTTACAAAGGCAACATCAGTGGATCAAACGACACGATCTACAAGGTTTCGTTTGTAGTTTCTAACGCAGTCGCCGGTGAGCCAGTTGACCTGACTCCTCCATACACTGCTGGAGGCTCTGGTTCCGATCCAGACATCGTTGCAAGTGCTGAGTACAAGACGGTTGTTTCGTTCATCGATGGCAACCAGTACCTCAACGATGTTCCATGGTCTGTTTCTTGGGTTGGTAACAGTAACTCGGACAGCCTACTCGAAGAGGGTGAAAAGGCCGAGATTTCAGTCTGGTTGCTCCGCCGTGACTTTGACACTCAGGCCACCGACCCTACCGCAACTGGTGGTGTAGCTTACTGGGCTGCTGCCGACGCGAACGGTTCACGTGGAATGCTTTCAACCGACACCTTCGTCGGCACGAACGACCAGTTCACTATCGAAATGAAGCCAGAGAGCGGAGCTGTGTTGACCATTCAGCGAACATCGCCTTCCAGGCTCGACACGATCATGGACCTCAAGTAGTTCCTAATCGTCAAACGTTCAATAGAACAAACGAATCAGCCATCGGTTTTCCGATGGCTGTTTCTATTAACCGAGTGTGTGGGCTACCCGCCCCCACGCATTGGAGTGGTCTCAATTTCCCAGAACCACGACCGAGCATATCTTTGAATACATAGCCGTACCGATCAATGAGAAGCATCTGGTCAGAGCAACTCAAAGAGGTTACGGCAATGAGGAAGACCATTCTGACCCCGCCGCAAATGGCGGATATTAGGAGATACGTAAATGTTTACGCACACCTTCGGCACGCCGAAGAACGAAAAGGGTATTACCGGTCTTGAGACCGCGATTATCCTTATCGCATTCGTGGTAGTCGCATCAGTTTTCGCATTCACGGTTCTCTCAACAGGTATCTTTGCCTCTGAGCGATCCAAAGAGACGGTTTTTGCCGGACTCGAAGAAGCGAAGAGCTCGATCGAACCACGTGGTTCGGTTATCGCATACAAGGGCCTTGTTGGATCCACCGAGACAATCTACAAAGTGGTATTTGTCGTATCTAACGCTGTCGCCGGTGAGCCTGTCGACCTGACAGCTCCTTACACTGCAGGCGGCTCTGGAACTGACCCAGATATCGTTTCAAACGCTGAGTACAAGACTGTTGTTTCGTACACAGACAAGAACCAATACCTTTCAGACGTACCTTGGTCGCTTGACTGGGTTGGTAACGCCAACTCCGACAGCCTTCTTGAAGAGGGTGAAAAGGCCGAGATCACTGTGTGGTTGCTCGAGCGAAACACCGGAACTGCGATCGGGTCATCCGACAGTACTGGTGAATACGCTGCAGCAGATGTCAATGGTGCTTCTGGCATCCTTCAGGGTGGCACTCTAGTTGGGACAAACGACAAGTTCTCCCTCGAAATGAAGCCCGAAAGCGGCGCAGTACTGACAATTCAGCGAACTGCCCCTTCACGGCTCGACACGGTTATGGACCTCAAGTAGTTCCTAACTAAATAGAACTTTTGAAACAGCCACCGGTAACACGGTGGCTGTTTTCGTGTGGGTCGTATGTGGGCTACCACACCCCCCGTGTTGGAGTGCCCCTGATGTTGTAATCCACTGTTTCCCACTAATTTAGAAGCATCGCTGAATTAACTGGACGAGTAACACGGTTGGCAACTCGACACCAGGACAGCAAATGAGGATGACCTGCTGACCTCGCCTATCCGGCGACAACTAGGAGACCGGAAAAAATGTTTACGCACAAATACGACGCACCTAAGAATGAAAAAGGTATTACCGGTCTTGAGACCGCAATTATCCTTATTGCATTCGTGGTAGTCGCCTCAGTGTTTGCTTTCACAGTCCTTTCAACAGGTATCTTCGCTTCAGAGCGATCCAAAGAAACTGTTTTCTCAGGACTTGAAGAAGCCAAGAGCTCGATCGAGCCACGCGGTTCGATCATCGCCTACAAGGGCCGAGTCGACACCACAAGCGCAACCGACGCCATCTACAAAGTTGTATTTGTAGTATCGAACGCTGTTGCGGGTGAGCCAGTTGACCTGACTCCCCCATACGACATCGATGGATCTGGTACAGACCCGGACATCGTATCTGGTGCTGAGTACAAGACAGTCGTCTCGTATACAGACTCAAACCAGTACCGTCCTGATGTTCCATGGACTATCGACTGGGTAGGTAACGCCAACTCCGACTCGCTGTTGGAAGAAGGCGAAAAAGCTGAAATCACAGTCTGGCTGCTCGAACGAGCCACCGGTGTTTCCGCTGCAACCAGCTCTAACGGAGTTGGTGGTTGGGACGGCACGGTAGGTGGAATTCTCGAGGGCGGCACATTACTTGGAACGAACGACAAGTTCACCCTCGAAATGAAGCCCGAGAGTGGTGCGGTGCTAACTATTCAGCGCACAGCTCCATCTAGGCTCGACACAGTTATGGACCTCAAGTAAAGGTCATCCTCGTCTAAAAGCTCGCTCCTGATCGCCTAGTCGGTCAGGAGCGTAGCAGCAGACGAGGCAACAGGCTCCGATCTTGATCGGGGCACATATTTTTTACGCAACTTTGTTGCGAATTACCCAAAGGACGCAAGAACCATGGCCGACGACATCGACTTGGAACAGCGTCTTAAGAATCTGGAAGAAGAGATCCGACTCCTAAAAGAGTCGGTATTCCCGTTGATTGCGGACATCCGCGCAAGGGTTCTTTCACCAGGGGATGAGTTTTAGCTTTGGCTGCCGAAGACGCTCGAATGAAAGCCGGTCTTAAGACCGCAGAGGACGAGCTTAACCTCATCAAGAACCAGGTCCAGCAAACGCTGCTCGATATTCGCGAGCATATTTTGGATGCGACCAATCCGTTCAACGCTATCGATGACGCGCTTACCGATGAAGACGAGATCGAATTCGGTGACGACCTCATGGGTGGCGGTGCCGGAGCTGCTGGAGCTGCTGGCGCCGATGGCGGCACCGATGGTGAAGCCGATGGTTCGGACAGTGAAGATCTCGACGATATCGACAACCTCCCAGATGAGGATGACGATGACGAGGGAGAAGAGCTGTACGAAGAAGACGCTGATGGCGGCGAAGGCGATATTGTCGAAGAGTACCCAGATGATGGCTACGGCGACGAAATTATCGACGACGGCATGGGCGGCGGCGGCGGAATGTCTTCAGGAGCGGGCGGTGTTAGCGAAGAAATTTTCGAAGAAGAAGTGGATGTGCCTGATGAGGACGAAGGATTCGAACTCGATGAAGAGCCGTCAGACGACGAGATGGAATCAGATGAAGAATCGGATGCTCAGGCTTCGGCAGATGGAGCAGCCACTGGAGCAAATAGAGCTACCGCACCGTTAATGGCAGATTTCGACGTACTCACTATGGCAGGACTCGTTCGTTGGGTAGCTGTCACTACTGAGCGGCTCGGGCCTAATCGCACTGAAATTCTTCTCGACGCATTCGAATCTGCAGGGCGAATAGCACCTGCAACCCGAATGGTATTACATCACCTAATGGCGCTTTCAGAAGAAGATCCAAGCGAGAACGTTCCTGTACGAGAAATCGTCTCAGCAATGGTCAGAATGGAAGGCGTACTCGATACCAATACTGGTTCTGAGAGTAGCCGACTATTGAGCATGCTTATGGACGTCGATGACGATCCACTAGATCGCATGATGGCGTAAACGTTTACCACGTCAACAATGAAGGCAGTCGTACTCGGCTGCCTTCATGTTTTTAAGCCGCATTTCTCGTTGAAACCTTCTCGGCAAAACAGCATCCCCCACCTAACGCACAACTTATTCGTACATGGATATTCGAGTCGTATTACATCATTGTTTACAGATTGAATTGGACTGGAATTCCCGACCCGATTCGAACACGTGGAATCAAAGGCTAATCCCCTCCACATACATCTCTAGGAGAGATCGTCATCGATAAAGCAATTACAACTATGCTTCTCACCATCGCCGGTGTTATCGCAGCAGTTGCCGTGATGAACGCGGTTTACCCCGCAGTAACACGAAGTTCTAGTGCAGTCGCATCTGCATCGAGCACAGTCGATGAGCGAATCCGAACCAACATCTCTGTTGTTCAATCAGTTGGAGAGCTCGACTCCTCAAGCGCTTGGGTCGATACGAACGCCAACTCACTGTTCGATTTCTACGTATGGAGCAAGAACGTCGGCGACATTCGTATCCCGGCGATCAATGAAGTCGATATTTTCTTCGGCCAGCCTGGCGGAATCGTAAGAGTTCCGCACGAAGATGACGCCGGCGGCACCTACCCACAGTGGTCATACACGCTCGAAGGCGGAGCCACTGAATGGGGCATCGCTTCGACAGTCAAGTTCGATATCAAGTTCGACGATGGCTGCCCAGGTTCATGTATTCAATCAACTGGTACGTACTTCATCAGAGTAATCACGCCTAATGGTGTAGCAGCCGAAAGTTACTTCTCTATGTAGTTGGAATCTCCAACACACGGGTGATCCGTCATGGCCAAAGCAGCAGTATCGATAACAACGTTAATTTTGATAGCCATCGTCATGGTTTCAATACTCACGGCTTTACCCGATTCGCTAAATGGCGGCGGGCAACCGATACAGATTGCTTATTCATCCGATCCGGCAAATGCCTCGCCTAGCGAGTACGCCAAATCGATTCTTTCCAGTCGCTAATTCACTTCGATGACACCGAAACTAAATCCACATATTTCCTCGGGACTCAAGACAGCGGTGAAGCATGTCTAGTCTGATTGTGGCGCTCTTCGCGGTGATGATTATCCTGGCCGCTATGGCTGGCTACGCAACAAGCTCCGTCCAGTCGCAGGACCAAATCAACCGGAGTGTGAAAGTTACTCGCGACACAGCGGGTGATATTTCTCGCACAAAAGTGGCGTCGCTCGGAGCGACAGTTACGACTAATACAAGGCTCGATTTCACAGTTCAAAACAGTGGTCAATCCCAGTTCAGACAAGTCAGTAATTGGGATGTTGTTGTGTGGTACCACGGGGCTACCGGGAACGGTCTAGAAATCGAACGGCTCACATATACGACCTCCGCGACTCCTTCGGCCGGGGAGTGGACACTCACAGGGATTTACGAGGACGCCGGTTCCTCGACCCCGGAGGTTTACCAGCCCGGAATCGTCAATCCTAGTGAAGAATTCATAATACGAGCTGAACTGGGACCTGCAGTCGCAACCAGTTCGAGTAACACGGTGACCCTAGCAGTAGAGCAAGGGGTATCGATCACCGAGGTATTTACCAACTAGCGGTGGGCAGTAAAACGCCCGCTAAGTAAGACGCAGCCAAAACCATGGCAAACGAAGAAGGTATCGCAAGCGTATCCACGGGTCAGCCCGATTTGGATAAGAAAATGGGTGGAGGAATTCCACTCGGTTCTCTCACGCTGCTCGAAGGACAATCTGACTCCGGAAAATCAGTTGTTTCACAGCAGCTCATTTGGGGT
Organism: Chloroflexota bacterium; assembly: GCA_018649665.1. Classification (GTDB taxonomy): domain Bacteria; phylum Chloroflexota; class Dehalococcoidia; order Lucifugimonadales; family Lucifugimonadaceae; genus Lucifugimonas. The sequence goes on from JABIHL010000011.1 coordinate 27,972, forward strand.
TCGCTTCAATCTGGTCTTACAGTCACGCTGTTCACTACCGAGAACACAACTAAGAGTTTCCTGCGCCAAATGAGCAGCTTGAACCTCGAAGTAATGGAGTTCTTGCTGCTAGGGCGCCTAAAGATCTATCCGATCTCAGCCGGTAAACGAAAGCTCACAGCTAAGCAGGTATTCGACACCATGCTTCGCAACATCACCAATGGTCCGCGTGTCGACTTAATCGTTGTCGATTCACTCACGACGTTCGTAACACGGGGTTCGTGGGAAGACACCGCAGCCTATTTCGAAGAGTGCCAGATACTCGTCGGAGAAGCTCGAACCATCATCAACGTCGCATCCACCTACGCATTTGATGACACCACCCTAGCGAGGCTCCGTTCGATGTGTGACGCCCATTTGACTTTACGAACAGAGGAAGTCGGAGAGCAACTCGTGAAAATTCTCGAGGTGGCGAAAATCCGTGGTGCTACCAAGAGCACAGGAAACATCGTCACGTTCGACATCGAGCCAGATCTTGGCATGAAAATCATCCCGATCTCCAAGGCATCGGCGTAGGTATCTAATTGGCAGTATTTGAACTTCCATTCAATGTGGTCGACGCAAGCGATCACGAGTGCGACAGAGAGTCATGCGAAATTGTTCAGCAGCTCCCTACCGCACTGAAGGAAGCCGCTCTCGATTACTCATTCCTGCTGCGATACCTCCACACGTTGCCGATCGCTGAAATCGGGCTTCCGATCTATCACGAAGAGCTCGAAAAGAGTGATGGTGACGAAGAAGTTCCTAACTTCATATACAAAGCGAACTCCGGTGAAATTTTCTTCCACGTGTACCCCGACCCAGAGGGCATTCGTGACTGGTTGATCGCTATCGAACCGTCGGTAGAACACCCGAAATTCCCGCAGATAATGTCCGACATCGAAGAAGGCCTCATCGAGTACACCAATGAGCTTGAATCGGCCATTGGTGATCAGCAGCTTGCTGCAACGCTCAGGTGGACACTGGCTCACATCTTCAAACAGCCTGTCGAGATGAGTCTCGATGATATTCAGGCTCTTCCAAAAGGATTCCTCGGTGAAATTATCGAGGAAGAGGAAGAAGATGCTGCTTTGCCTGAAGGCGATTCTGAAGCTGAATCGGAACAGAACGGATCCACAGCTGTCGCAGTAGCTGAAAAAACCGAAAAGAAGTCCGACAAATCTGAAAGTAAATCCAGCTTGTTCGCACCGATCGCCAAAATATTTGGTGGCGGTTCCAAGATGAACATAGATATTGCTAAGAAGTACGGATTAAATGACGACGACATCGAAGGAATCAAGTACTCGATGGTTCGTGAAAAAGTTGGAATGGGTGTACTTCAGCCACTAATCAACGACCACCACATTGAAGATATTTCTTGCAGTGGTGTTGGCCAAATTTTCATTGAGCACAAAGTGTTCAGTTCAATGAAGTGTTCTTTCGGCTACCAGACACACCAAGAGCTTGATGAACACGTTCTGCGTATGTCGGAACGTATTAAAAAGCCGGTTACGTTCCGCCAGCCCGTTGTCGACGCATCGCTACCCGATGGCTCACGTATCAACATCGTTTACGGTCAAGACGTTTCGCTCCGAGGAACGAACTACACAATTCGTAAGTTCTCGGAAGAAGCTATCAGCATCATTCAGCTGTGCAAGTGGAAATCACTCAGTTGGGAGATGGCCGCATATCTCTCTATCACTATTGAAGACGGCATGAACATGTTCGTCTCTGGCGAAACAGCTTCAGGCAAAACGACTCTGATGAACGCGCTTTGCACGTTTATCGAACCGAACGCCAAGATCGTGTCCATTGAAGACACGGCTGAAGTGAACGTGCCTCACAAAAACTGGATCAAAGAAGTAACCAGAAAGCCAAAACCTGGTGAAACCGACTCCGGTGTTGGTATGTTCGACCTTCTCCGAGCTGCACTTCGTCAGCGTCCTGAATTCATCATCATTGGTGAGATTCGTGGTGAAGAAGGATTGATTGCATTCCAGGCTATGCAGACTGGTCACCCAGTTATGGCAACCTTCCACGCAGCTTCCGTACAGAAGCTCATCCAACGTCTCGTTGGTGACCCGATTTTGGTTCCAAAGAACTATGTCGACAACCTCAACCTTGCTGTAATTCAGGTTGCCGTAAGGCTTCCTGACGGCAAGATGGGTCGTCGTGCAATCGCAATAAACGAGATCGTGAACTACGACTCTGCTGCCGACGCATTCTCATTTGTAGAAGTGTTCCAGTGGGATCCAGTAACCGACACATTTGAATTCACAGGGTTCAATAACAGCTATTTGCTGGAGCAGGTAATTGCGCCAGCACGAGGTTATCCGCCTGCTCGAAGACGCCAGATTTACTCGCTAGTGAAGCGCAGAGCCAGAATTCTTGAGAAGCTCGCAGCTTCAGGCCTTGAGGAATACCAAGAGGTCTACCAGACGATTGCTAAAGCCATTAAAGACGGAGTGTTTTAAGCCATGGCACAAGGCATTCTGTCCCGTCTGGGTTTCAGTGATAAATCGAAGAAAGCTGCTGAAGAAGCAGCGCTTAGTGAGACGTTTCGACCTCCCGTCGATAAAAAGTCGCTCGCCTTCGATCTATTCACACACATCTCGTACATGGCGTCTATGGCAACAGCCAAGGCATCACGTGACGTCATGTTCAAGTACGCGGCCACGCTGAACCTTTCTTCGACTGCGTACTTTATTGATATAAACACTCTCGTAAACAGGCTCAAGTACGACTACTCAGAAGCCTGTCGGGCCGTCGCTGATCGAACCGAAGATCACGACGTTTCGTCACTTCTACTTCGAATGTCAGGTTCGTTGTCCTCTGGTGAGGATGAAGAAGAGTTTCTGACTCGTGAAGCAGCTGTGATGGCAGAGCTTTACCGAGCCACCTACGAAACCAACATCGAATCGCTTAGGAAATGGACTGATGCCTATTCAGCCATGATCGTTTCGGCTGGCCTTATCGTGGTTGTATCCATCATTTCGATGATGATCTGGAGCCTTGGTCCTGGAATGATCCTCATGACCGGTACTGTCACGATGACAGTTGCGATCATCGGTAGTTGGACGATCTACCTTGCAGCTCCCAAAGAGAGCTATACGAGAACATCGGGCCTTAGCGCTCCGAACCAGCTAGTTGCCTTAAAGCTGTTCAAGTATTTAGTGCCGGCAGGCTTTGTTGTCGGTCTTGGTGCCGTAGTCATAAGCGGCGGACAACTTGGCTGGGCGATGATTATTTTGGGCATCAGCTTGCTGCCAGCTGGGGTCGTAATAAACCGAGATTCAAAACGGCTACTGAGACTTGATGCCGACGTTGCTACCGCAACACGAATGCTCGGTGGTGTTACTGATGCTATTGGTACCACTGTGAGTGATGCGCTAAGTAAGGTCGATCGGCGATCGCTCGGTTCGCTCGAACCCTATTTCCGACGACTCGAAGTACGAGTGCGATCTGGCATCACACCTGATCGCTGCTGGGATCACTTAATTAAGGAGTCTGGCTCAGAAATGATGGAACGTACCATCAACATTTTCTGGGACGCTCTTACGATCGGTGGTAACCCGCTGGTCACTGGCAAGACGGCTGCATTTTTCTCGGCAGAAATATCGATTCTTAGGGAAAAACGATCTCTGGTTTCGCAAACATTTGGCTACCTAACGGTTCCACTTCACGCTTCGATGGTCGGTCTTCTCATATTCATTGTGAACGTGATGCAACTTTTCGCAGAAAGCATGTTGTCCGATACCGACGCAGTCGACCCAACCGCATCTGGAGCCGCCATTCCCGACATCGCTAGTTCAAGCGGATTTAACACGTTCGCAAACGTGAATTTCGAGTTCTTGAACATAATCATCACTATGGTAGTGGTAGTTTTTACCATCGCGAATGCAGTGGCACCATGGGCAGCAAGTGGGGGACACCGCATGCGTGCCGGATACCAGTTAGGTGTGATGATGGTTGTATCAGGCGTTTGTATGACGATAATCCCTCCTATATCAAGAGCGATTTTCACCACGATATCCGCCCCGGCAACCTGATCAAACGGTTCTGAAACTGGTCGATCAGGCGAGAAAGGTAGTTCGTAATGGTCCCCCCGGGTACCGATTCAGCAACAGATGAGAAAGAGGACGCCCTTGGCGATCTTGGCGACATCTTTGCTGAAGAAGAAAGCGAAGATTCCGAGAGACTTGCCGCCTTCGCCGATCTCGAGCAGCTAACCATGATCGAAGTAGCAGCCGAGACTGAATCTGTACTCGAAGAACTTAAGATAAGGCAGGGTGGCTAATGGCTCCTGCCCAAAGTTCAACAGGCGTGAAAACAACTAGCAGCAAGAAACGAAAGAACAACGCCGTTTCCGTTGTAAAGTCTCGCGCTAAATCTGGTGCTGCGAAGAATCTGATGCAGGCACTTGCCTCTTCCATTCCGCAGGCTATGGTCGCTCTCGACGGCCGACGTCGAATCATGTTCACAAATGCATCGTTCGATCGCATGTTCGGAACTAGCAAAACTGGCGACCGACTATCTGACTACTTTGATCCATCTGGTCTAAAAGAGATCTTTAAACAGTGCGCAGTTACTTCTCGCCCTGTCGAGAAGCGAGAACTCGTTGGCACTGATGAAGGCGACGGCCAGTTCGAAATTAGCTACAACGTTACAGTCACGCCTCATTCAGACCCAGAACTGAAGTCGAAATTTCTTCTACTAATCGACGACACCACAGAAGGTTCTGACCGAGAAGACCGAATGATCGCCAACAGCCGATTGGTTTCCGTTGGTGAAATGGCAGCTGGTGTCGCTCACGAACTGAACAACCCGCTCACGGCAGTATTGGGATTTTCACAGCTTGCGATGCGTCAGGCCGTTGATGACACGTTGAAACGCGATCTTGAATCGATTGCGGATGAAGCCGAACGTGCAGGTCGCATTGTAGACAATCTGCTCACTTTCGCTCGATCATCAGACACGTTCCATGATTCTCAAACGCTAAATATCACTAATTCACTGCAAAAAATTCTCGATCTTCGAGAATACGAGTGCAGAGTGAACAACGTTGAAGTAGTCACCTACTTTGGCGATGACACGCCTCAAACTCTTGCCGATACTCACCGTATGGAACAGGTTTTCATGAACCTGATCGGAAACAGTATCCACGCAATTGGCGAAAGTGTCGGTCACGGAACGATCACTGTCGGGGTCGTTCACGATGAAGGCCGTATTCGAGTGAGTATCACCGACGACGGACCAGGAATTTCACCGGCAAACCAGAAGAAGGTCTTCGAACCGTTCTTCACTACAAAGCCCGTCGGAAAAGGTACAGGACTCGGTCTGTCTATCTGTAAGGGCATCGTAGAAGACCATGGCGGAGCAATTCGAGTCGACAGCGCAGTCGGACGCGGCACAACCTTCGTCGTTGAAATCCCAATTATCGAAGTTCCAGCAGAAGCCGATACGCCTATGCAAAGTGAGCCAGCACAGCCAAACAGCTACACCAAGTTGAAAATATTGGCTGTCGATGACGAACGCTCGGTAACCATGCTCCTAAACCGGGCATTGGTCGCACAGGGTCACGATGTAGATGTAGCTCATGATGGTGCGGAAGCACTACGTACGATCTTCCTTAACGACTACGACGCTATTCTTCTGGATGTTCGAATGCCTGGTCTTGGCGGACCCGAAGTGTTCCGAAGCATCGAGGTTCTGAGACCTGATCTGGCGGACCGTGTGCTGTTTATTACCGGTGACACTGTATCGCCTGACACGCGCACCTTCTTGGAGCAGACACGCGTTGATGTTCTGCATAAACCCTTCAGTCTAGAAGAACTAAGACACAGCATGGACAAGTTCGCCGTTCAGAAGGAACAGCGACCAACAGAATCTGATTTGTCAGGACGACCCGATCTTTCGGCAGGACTGACGCAGATGAAATCGACGAGAAAAGCAAGCTAACGTCTGGCCTAGAGTCAGCCACACTCTGATCGTATAACCACCCAACACCAGAGCAGAAAAAAGCCATGTACCAACACGATTACACAGCCACAGAAGCTGAAAATATGACAACCCAACCGGTAAAAGTCTTCCTAATCGAAGACCACATGGTTGTACGTGAAGGCACGCGCCGTTTGCTCGAACTCGATGGCCAAGCGACTATCATTGGTGAATCAAGCAGTGGCGAAGATGCCCTCAACGATCCAGCTCTCGGGCTTGCAGACGTTGTTATGTGCGATGTCATGCTTCCAGGGATAGACGGCATCGAAACCACCAAAGGCGTGATGGAGAAATACCCACATGTACGCGTGGTGATGCTCAGTTCGTTCGGCGACACGCACTTGGGCCCAGCGCTCGAAGCGGGCGCAGCAGGTTATTTGCTAAAGCGAGCGTCACAAGAAGAACTTGTACGGGCCGTAAAAGACGCCGCACGAGGCGGTTCACCTTTGTCGCCAGCGCTTAACGCACTATTAGTCGACCGGTATCGTCAGATTCAGAACCAGACGATCGACAATCAAAATCTAACTGAGCGTCAATCGAAGGTTCTTCAGATGGTCGCAGCGGGCGAAACTACTAAGGCTATCGCCGACGATCTTTTCTTGAGCCCGGCAACCGTCAAGCGCGAACTAAGGCACGTATTCGACGTTATGGGAGTTAGCAATCGCGCACATGCGGTTTCTGAAGCCCAGCGTCGCGGTCTTATCTAATCGCCGATCAGGCAAATCGCAACTACGAATAAACAGAAGCCCGTACTCGCTATGAGTGCGGGCTTTTTGCGTATTGCGGTTTTTACCTAGTGGCACGCGTCAGTTGATTCCGAAATACCATTGATACCCGAGGGTCAGCCCTGTGACCCCAGAGTCTTCGCGCCGCGCCAACCACAAGACTAACGTTGGTACTACCGGCAACTAGCTAGGTTTCTACGGCAAGGAATCAACTTATATGGATCACGATCAGTTCGACTTCAGCAACGAAGCTCCACTGTCCCCGATCAACGTTCTTGTGTGTGACGACGAATCTCTCTTCCGGGAGATACTCGTTTCCGCGCTCGACAAAGAACCGATGATCAATATTGTAGGAGCTGCAGCCACAGGGCTGGAAGCGGTCGAACTATCTAAGCAGACAGAACCTGATGTTGTGCTGATGGATATCGAGCTCGGTAACGGACCAAATGGAATCGTTACTGCAAGCGACATCAAAAACGCCTTCCCCGAAACGGGAATCGTCGTTCTCTCATCTCATCGCGACAAAGAATTTCTAGCGAGCTTCCTCGACAAGGAAACCTCGGGCTGGTCATTCCTGCTCAAGCAGGGTATTTCTGACATTCATTCGCTTGCACGTGCTATCGAATCAGCGGCAGCCGGACAAGTCACTATGGATCCAACAGTAATGAACGATCTCTTCCCACGCCAGCGATCTGTTCTAGAGCGACTGACTCACGATCAGATGGAAGCACTGATGTTCATTTCGTCGGGATACACCGATGCGGCAATCTCGGAAGAACTAAAAATAGACGAAAATCTAATTGAACCGCTATTGCAGACTATCTATTCCGACCTCCACATCGAGGAAAGCGAATCGGTCGACCAGCGAGTTCAGGCGACACTTCTGTACTTACAGGAAACAGCCCAAGTCTCTTCATAGGCTGAATATTTTAGGATTGGTCTCCTCAGGACACCCCGTGAATACCGGGGTGTTTTGCTTTAACTCTGTGCTGAACGTTTACGCCAGTTATCATCGGAAGATGATCGACCCTAACGTTCTCGCCAATCTGCCTGAAACACCTGACGTCATTGCACCTGACGGTTCTGAGATACGCCTTCTTCAGTCAACCCAAGAAGGTTCAAGCATGGTTCACGCCCTGCTACATCCCGAGACAACAACTCACGCCGTGCATCACATAACAGTTGAAGAAGCTTGGGTTTGCGTTGGCGGGCAAGGCGAACTCTGGCGTAAAAACTCGGACGGCGAGTCTGTTCTCAAACTGAATTCTGGGGTTTCTAGCGAAATTCCACTAGGCACCACGTTTCAGTTTCGTGCGACGGGTGACACTCCCCTAGAACTGGTGATCACTACGACACCGCAGTGGCCCGGTGATCATGAGGCAGTACGTGTCGAAGGCAAGTGGAAGCCTTCGGTCTAGGAACCCGTAAACGTCTCGAGCACAGCCGAGGGATCTGGTGAGGTGCTGTGAAAACTCGCCCAGTCAGCAGCCAACTTGCAAATCGACGTGATTCTTCGAGTGCATCACGCCAGAACATATACGGAATACCTCTAAACAGCCAACCTTCAACATTTCTACACACTCTCTGAACAGGTTCCACACATTCGTTTTCTAAATTTGATTACAGGCAATCAATCAGGTCGGTCAATCGACCAAAGGTTTAGAAAATGTTCAAACGAAAAATTACTCTCGGCGTAACCGCAGGACTCCTCGGAGCATTCGCCCTTGCAGGAGCGGCATTCGCCCAAGAAGGACCAGTAGATGGTGAGAATCCACAGGATTCGATCAAAGACCGAGTCGCTGAAATCCTCGGCATCGACCGAGACGCCCTCGACACAGCAATGAGCACTGCTCGCGATGAGCACCGTGAGGCACAGCACGACGAGCGATTAGCAACCCTCGTAGAAGCCGGGACTATCACACAGGCTCAGGCCGACGAGATCGACGCTTGGGAAGACGCCAAGCCTGAAGTCATGAACGATCTGAAGCAGCTCGGACCGGCCCACGACACCGGCAATGACGTAAGTATCGAGGCTCGACTTGCCGCTCTCGTAGAGCAGGAAGTCATCACCCAGGCGGAAGCTGACGAAATTGCTGCATGGACCGAAGCCAAGCCCGACTACCTCGACGATCTTCGTCAAGAGCTAAAGGGCGACCGAGATGGCGAAGACCGACGTGGTCGACACGGACACGGACGCCATCACCGCGGGAATAACGGCCATGAAGGTCGCAGTCAAGGACGTGGACCAGGTGGCCCCGGACCTCGTGATTTTGGGCAATCAGTCCCTGAGTCTGGTTCCGGTACATCGTTCACTCTCCCGAGCGGCGACGAAATTAGCGTTTAGTCCGTACTAACCAGACCTCCTACGAAAAGCGCTCTTCGATTTATTGAGGGGCGCTTTTCGCGTCTAGCTCAAACGAATTCGGGAATATTTAGTACCGACACCTGATTGGCGAAAGCCTAATATGTTCGGAGCAAATAGTTTGATGATTCTGAATCGACAGAATCACCGGATTGAACTTGAACCTAAATTCGGCTCAGGAAACTCGCACATGGCTCAAAGCTTGAATAACAAAACTCAACGACTTCAACAGTGGTTCGACGACCAACCGAGATGGGATCATGCCTCCTACGGTGAGTTCATGCACGTCGGTGGTAACCAAACGATCTTCCAGATCGCTCTTGAAGAACAAGAGATAACCACCGAAACTAAAGTGCTCGATACCGCATGTGCGGTTGGCGGAAACGCCCGCTGGATGGCGTCATTGTATGGTTGCCAGGTGTACGGAAATGACATCGATGAACAGGCGCTGACAGTTGCCAGGGATTTGGCGGAAATCGAGAATATCTCCGAGCTGTGCACGTTCGTGAAAGCTCCGGTCGAAGATCTACCGTTCGATGACAACACGTTCGACATGGTTATGACCACCGATGTTTACGACCCGGCGGAAGTAAAACGTGTGCTAAAACCCGGCGGGAGCTTCATCGTTGTTTCACTGTTCGAAGACCCTAAAGTAACGCCACTTCAACTCGCTGAAAGTTGGGGACTCGAACTCGAAATCTCGCTAGACGTTACTGATCTAGCTTTCGCATTCAACCGAGCGAAAGAAACAGAGGCACGCCTCCTTCACGAATCTAAGATGATCGGTGCACGCGAACTGATCGAGATCATGAACGAAAGCATCGTTCCGTACACCCGTGGCGGTCGCCATTACATTCTGCGACTCCGCAAAAACTAACCTGCCGACGACTAACCCTTATCCCCTAGAAAAATAGATGACCAACAACACTACCGACCAATACCGCGGCATCTACGGAATCCCCGCAACGCCATTCAATGAAGACGAAACGCTCGACATACGCTCACTCGAAAGCGTGCTCGATTTTTCAGTAGAAAACGGCTGCCACGGCATCGTAATGCCTGTGATGGCAAGCGAATACCAAGCACTCACAGACACTGAACGAAAACAGGTGTTCGATATCACGACCTCGCCGAGTACGACACGCTACTGGCGTCGATCGACGATCTAATGACCTGGAAGGCATCCTAACCCCATGAAAATCGAAGCTATCGATCTCTTTTACGTCGCGCTCCCGAAAATCACTCGAACCGCCGATGGCACGCAGGATTCGCTCGTAGTTCGTGTTCGAACTGACAACGGACTCGAAGGCTGGGGAGAATGTGATGCGTCGCCTCTCGTATCGATGACTGCATACGTGATGCCGATGTCACACTCGAACATCATCAACATTCGCGAGGCACTTCTCGGCGAAACTCTAGATTCGCCTGAAGACGTAGTTCGTCTTCGAAATAAGGCCGGTGAGTACGGACTTGATATTCAACAACTCGATCACGCGGTCGCCGGAGCCGATATCGCAATGTGGGACGTACTTGGCAAATATCTCGGTGAACCAGTTTGGAAGCTGATCGGTCACGATGCTTCATACAAGAAACTCCCGTACGCCAGCGTGCTGTTCGGCGATGACCCTGCTGAGACCCGCGCAGTAGCCGATTCAATCGTTGAACGTGATTTCCGTGCTGCCAAGTTCGGCTGGGGCCCGATGGGTCGTGGCTCACTCGCAGATGACATTGCCCTCGTGCAGGCCGCCCGTGACGGACTCGGACCCGATGCCAAGTTGATGGTCGACGCCGGAGTTATTTGGGGCGACGACGTCGATGCTGCTTACGAACGCGCTGTCGCGTTTGCTGATCTCGGCGTCACATGGCTTGAAGAACCGCTTCGAACCGAAGAAGTTGGGGAATACAAAGCGTTGAGCGACAAGGTTCGTGCGAACGGCATAAACATCGGTGTAGCGGGGGGCGAAGGTGCCGACTACTACCGAGCTGCCGACGACATGATGACCAATGCCGGTCTCGACTTCGTACAGATCGATGTTGGGCGAATCGGTGGCATTACTGAAGCCAAACGAGTCGCAGACAAAGCTCACGAACTTGGCATCCAGTACGTGAACCACACGTTCAAGAGCCATCTATCGGTAGCGGCATCGATTCACGTCTTCGCCGGCTACGAAGAGTTCGATCTAACCGAATACCCGGCTGGCGATTCCGCATTAATTCTGGGACTAACCGACCCGACCGGTATTTTCAGAGATGCCGACGGATTCGTGCGAGCTTCCGACAAGCCCGGGCTCGGCGTAGAAGTAAACCTCGACGCAATTCGCGAATACCAACGCCAAGTAAAAATCGAAATCGACGGCGAACTACTGTTCGAATCGTCGCAGCCGTAGAGCCGTTCGCATCACAACCAATCTCCTCTCGTAGCGCGAACTCACCGACATCCCGTCTTGACGCATGCCCTTCACCTTCATAGAATTCGTTGGCTGGCACTCGAAGCCCGCGACTGCTAACAGTCGGCAAGGTCGAGTGCTAATCAAGAAATCGGTCTGAATTGAGACTGAATCGGTGTGTCCGCATCGTTCATCTGAGTTTGAAAATCCGAATTCTCGTCTACCACTAAGGAGAACCATTTCAGTGGCATTGAACCTCACACCGCTTGGTGACAGGGTGATTATCGAACCTGCCGAATCAGAGGCATCAACCTCTCCCGGCGGAATCATCATTCCCGACACCGCGAAA
>JABIHL010000133.1 GCA_018649665.1 Chloroflexota bacterium
CGTATGACACGCCCGTTGCTCTGTATCCATTTGGTCATTTCGATGTGAATTACCGTTACAGGGCAGACGACCACGATGATGGTCAGAAAACGTTCTTAGGGCACACCGGCAATCTCGACGGTGAAGACATCATCAACATCATTGCCGAACAGGAAGCGACGGCTCGGTTTATCGGACGACATCTCTATAACTTCTTCGTAGCAGACGAAGCACAGGTTCCTGCGTGGAGCATTGAGCCCCCGGCGGATCCTGGTGCCATTGATGATCTAGCTAAAGCATGGATCGACTCGAATGCCGACATGAAGGTGGTCATGCGGGCTTTATTCAACTCCGAATGGTTCAAGGCTGCAAGATTCAAGCATGTGAAATCGCCGACCGAGTTTGTTGCGAGCGTGCTGAAGCTATCGGGTGAATATTTTGAACCTGCTCCCGATCTGCACAAACTCGAAGGCACGATTGTGACGATGGGTCAGAAGTTGATGGATCCGCCAAGTGTCGAAGGCTGGCACACAGGTAAGGAATGGATTGACGGCGGTACTCTCACCGAGCGAGTGAACTACGCCATCGATACTTTGAACAACGCCGATAAGCCCGGCGTGAAAGCGATCATCGATCGAATTAGCTCGCAAGGCAATTTGACCAGCCCGGAACAACTCGTCGATAACGTTCTCGATTTGATTGGTCCGCTTGAAGTCGAAGCAGGAACGCGGGATACCCTCCTCGCTCACGCACAAACAGAGGGTGCGTTGGACTGGTCGTCGGACGCTGCTGCTAAAACCAGCGCAGCCAGAGTTGTTCAAATGCTTACTCTCGTAGTATCAGCGCGGGAGTTCCAGTTCTCGTGATCCAACTCACTGATTTTCACTCGCCTATCTGCATGATCGCTACAACGGAGAACTAATAAATGACTACAGCTGAAAAGAACGGAAAGAAAAAAGACCCTGTACTTGTTGTTGTTCAACTTTCAGGCGGAAACGATTTCATGAATACGGTGATTCCGTTCACCGAAGGTATTTATTACGACAACCGACCACTGGTCGGAGTTCCCGACGATAAATCTCTGCCCTTCACCGACACGCTCGCTTGGCATCCTTCAGCAGCTGCGTTCAAGCGCATCTACGAGCAGGGCAAGATGGCGATCGTTCAGGGTGTCGGAACCGAGCACGCAAGTCGGTCTCACTTTAGAGCGATGGACATTTGGCACACCTGCGAGCCTGAAATTGTTGCCACAGAAGGCTGGCTCGCAAAGGTCATTCGAGAGCTCGATCCTGAAAGCGAGAACCCAGTTACGGCAGTGAACTTTGGGCGAGGTCTTCCTCGTGCGTTGGCAGCTCCGGGTGTAACCGCAACTTCTGTTGGTGATTTGGATAACTACGGGCTAATGTCGGGTATTCAGGTGCAGGAAGAACGTAACCGCGATCTTGAGATATTCCAGCGTATGTACACCCCGGCTATCGGATCAGGTCAGGTGATGAACTACCTTAGCCAGACCGGTCACAACGTTCTCAGCGGAGCCGACATGCTTGCCGAGGCGCCTCGTCAGTACAAATCGAAGGTCGAGTACGCCGACAATCCGATAGCGAAGTCGCTTCGAGATGTCGCTCGTGTTCACACCACCGGGCTTGGCACACGAATTTTCTACACAACCCATGGCGGCTATGACCACCATGCTCAGGAAGTACCGACGCACGCACGATTGCTCCAAGAAATGACCACCGCAATCGAAGATTTCATGCAGGACCTGCGTGATCACGATGCGGCTGAGGAAGTGAATATTCTCGTGTTCACCGAGTTTGGTCGACGTATCAAGGACAACGGTTCAGGCACCGATCATGGCACCGGTGGCGGTGCGTTCATGATCGGCGAAAACGTAAAGGGAGGGCTCTATTCTGAGTACCCTTCGCTTGCTGTCGCCGACTGGAAGTTTGGTGAAGACATGGACTTCACGATCGATTTCCGAAGTATTTACAGCACGATACTGAACCAGTGGATGGGGCTTGATCCGATCGACATCGTCGGCGGGCAGTTCGAACAGTTCAATCCGTATACAAAGACGATGGTTTAACCCTTCAAGGAACAAATAAATGACTAAACCACATGCTTTGCTCAGAGCGGGCTATCCGTTCTACACAACCCTCGGAATGCGCCGAGTTACGACTTACCCAACCGATGTGGTAGTTGGAAGCGAGCGCGATGTTTACACGCTGAATCGAACTGACGGTGAAGGCGGTCAGATTAGGCGTACAAATTGGGATGACGAAGATTTAGGCGATATCGGAAGCGGGTTTATCTGGCCAGTGCAGATGATCTCCGGCCCCGATGATTCGCTGGTGGTTTCCGATGAAGGAAATCACACGATTAGCTTCTGGTCGAAAGACGGAAAGAAGCTCAATTCTTGGGGTACGCACGGCTCGGATGATGGGGAGCTGGATCGCCCTTCAGGGATTAGTTTTGATTCGAACGGCGACATGTATGTTGTCGACACTATGAACCACCGTGTTCAGAAGTTCACCGTTGACGGCAAATTCATCTCAACATTTGGTTCATTCGGTGATGGTGATGGGCAGTTCAATATGCCGTGGGGCGTTGGAATTGACCCGAACGACGGTGCGATAGTAATTGGCGATTGGCGAAACGATCGTGTCCAGAAATTCTCGTCTGATGGCGAGTATTTGCTGCAGTTTGGAACTTCAGGATCTGAACGAGGTCAGTTAAATCGACCCGCCGGTGTGACCATCGATGGGCATAGTGACATTTATGTTGCCGACCGTGGAAATCATCGTGTTCAACTGTTCAATACTGCTGGTGAATTCGTCGACGTATTCCTAGGTGACGCTGTTCTATCGAAGAGTGGGCGAACGTACATCATGGCGAACCCGAAGGTTCTGAGATCGCGGGAAGATATCGATCATGTCGACGTCAAGCGACTACGCGGCGTGATGTCGGTTCGAGTCTACGACGATCTTATGTACATCCCCGATTTCGGTTGCCACCGTATTCAGGTGTATCGCAAAGAGGCGTATGAACTTACCGAATCCGAGATATACGCACGTCCAAAAGCACCAACGCTCTACACAGTTTAATGTCTTTTAATTCTTGGGATTTTGTCTGTGTTGGTGTCGGTAGGCAGGCGGGAGTCTTGCCGTGCCAATGATGTACGGCTTCGGACCACAACGTCGGCAGATGTTAGACGCCGAACTAAAACGACTCATTGACGAGATGCCGCAACTCGGTATGACCTCGATGTTCATCGTCGGGCCATTCGCTCACGGCGAGGTAGGCCCCGGAACTGCTTTGGACTTGGTCGTTGTTCAAGAAACTGACGAAGCGGTTCATCGTCGCGCCGATTTTTGGACGACTCATTTGCGACCACGGATCGGCATTAATTTCTATATTTACACCAGCGATGAGTTCGAGAATTCACCCGGGGGCGATCCGATTTTGCATGACGCTGCGAACAATGGTGAAAGGGTCTACGGATAGACACTATGGCTAAACGAGATCCCTCAACAAGTTGGCTCGCTCAGGCTGATGCCGATATCGAAGCGGCGCGAGCGAATGCTGAGCAAGAACGACATGCGCTAGCGTGTTTCTTGGCGCACGAGACAGCCGTGAAAGCCGTGAAGGGCTTCCTGTACAAGAAAGGCGCTGAGATGGTCTGGGGAGATCATCTATCGGATCTTTGCGAAGACGCGATGGCGTTCGATCCATCGTTCGACTTCGTAAAGTCGGTCGGAGCATTGCTGGATAAGCACGCTCTAGGCGCACGAAATCCCGACGCCGTTGGCGGTGCTGTGCCTGCTCAGCTTTATGACGCTACGGATTCAGGGCATGCAATCGAAATTGCTGGCGAGGTGCTCGAATCGGTCCGAAAGAAGGTTTTGGGCTAAGGAACCTAAGTAGTCACCCACTCCAACGCCGCTTGCTGCATGGCGGTTACTCCGGTTTTGAATTCGGAGAAATCGATGCCGTAGTTCCAGTCGGCCCATAGCTCATCGCTGACGACGAGTATGTTGCAGACCGAAACGCCTCGGTGCTGAGCGACCCGGTACATTGCCGAGGATTCCATATCGATTCCGAGAATGTCGTTATCCATGTGGCGAGCAATATCGTCGGTCATCTCTCGATAGAAACCGTCGGTCGTCCACCAATCGCCACTTGCTGTTCGCCCGCCGTGCTTTTCGATTAGTGAAGAAAGCTCACCAAGCATCGCTTGATCTGCCGTTGGGTCGCCTTTATCTGGATAGTGCGCCGATGTTCCTTCATCGATGATTTTTACAGCATTCGGAATCAAAACATCGCCGACCGGGTGATTCTTGTCGAGCCCACCCGAAGCACCAAGACCTATAAAAGATTCAGCGCCACAAGCGATCAAATCTTCCATCAGCATGATCGTTCCGGGCGCTCCTATTGGAGCAAACGCCACGGTAATGCCGCCTTGATCATTGTCGACTGTGCGGAGCCAGAACGTGTCGATGAACATCGTGCGAGGAGCCGGAGTGGCTCCCAATGCATCGGCAAGTTCTTCTGCCCACTTCTCTGTCCAAGTGAGCAAAACCTTCTTGCCGACGCGCATGTCGTCGAATGATTCACCGCGAGCTTTTAGGCGATTGCCTACAGCCTGATGCGGTGTGAAACGTGGGTGCGACATGAAAGCTTTAGAGTCCCAACGGGCCTTTGACGCCAGCTAAGTAATCGGCGGCTCCGGCCTGCATGAATTTAGGTGCGGAGCTTACGATCCACTTGACGCCACGTTCATGCCAGAAGAGTGTCTGGTCAACTGTTACGCCGAGCGTTCCTGTGTGCTTGCCGGCAGCCGTGATTCGCTCGTGCAAATCTTGGATTGAATCGACAACCTTGTCGCTCATCGTCTGACCCGGAATACCGAAGTTCACCGAAAGATCGCCAGGTCCCAAAAAGATAGCGTCGGCATTATCTGTGGCGATAATCTCGTCGGCGTTCTCGATGCCTTCGGGAGTTTCGATTTGAAGCGAAACGAACGTCTCTTCGTTCGACTCCTTGATGTATTCCGCCATGTCTTGAAGACCAAACCGAGCATTTCGACCTGCGAAGGCACCACGCTTGCCCATAGGTGGGTACTTCACAGCGTCTACGACAGCTTTGCCGTCGGCGGCGTTGTTGATGAGCGGAATCATGACTCCAGCCGCACCGGCGTCCATGTAGCGCTGGATGTGCTGCTGTTCGTTCATGCCAATTCGCAAAATAGCGGTTGTTCCAGAAAGTTCTGCGGCACGAATCATGTGTTCGGCGGTTTCGTAGTCCATTGGACCGTGTTCGCAATCGATAACGACGAAATCGAAGCCCATCCAGCCCATAGTTTCGGTCATACCGGGAGAAGGGAGTCCGACGAACGGTCCTATCGTGGTTTTTCCTTCGTTAAGTTTCTGCTTCAGTGTGTTTTTGTTCACCGGTATTCGCTCCGCGTGTGTGGCTAGTAATTGGCAAAATGAGAATCCCCGCCGGTGAACGTTCGCGAAACCCCGTGTTTGGCATTCAAGTAGACAGATAGAGACCGCTAGATTCGCCAATAATCGGTTGGACTGCGATAGGTGACGATCAATACCATGATGTTGTGAGCACTATCGACAAACATTCAGAGCCAATAATCCCTTCCGCTTTTCAACCGGTGAAGAGTCTTCTCGAACAGCAGATTCAGGAAGGCTTGCACCCGGGTGCGCAGTTGTGCGTAGCTATCGATGGTGATGTGATCGCTGATTTCGGGGTAGGCGAAACGGTCGTGGGATCAGGCGTTGATCTGACGAACAATTCGATCATGCCGTTGTTTTCTTCTGCCAAGCCAATAACCGCCATTGCATTGGGAATATTGACGGATTCGGGTCGTCTGAATTTCGACGATTCTGTTGCTTCACATATTCCGGAATTCGCAGCGCACGGAAAATCATCGATACAGATCAAGCACATCTTGAATCACACTTCTGGGTTGGCCGACGATGCGCTTGCTGATGGCGGGACGAACCGAGCCGAAGTAATCGCCCGTCTGAGCGATTCTCGCACGATAGACGGTTGGGTTCCCGGTGA
>JABIHL010000134.1 GCA_018649665.1 Chloroflexota bacterium
CGACTCTAAACCGACCTTGTGGGCTGCCTCGTGAACTTTGGTCCACTGATCTACCGTGTCCTTTGGTTTGAACCGAGACACAGTGGCCTTTACTTCGTTAGAAAGGATCTCAGATCCACCACCTGGCATCGAACGCTGTCCTGCGTCATATAGCGCTTGGAACACCTGTTCGTAGCTCAGTTCCGAGACTTCGCTCATGCGAACGATCTCAGGTGCCGACCAGTAGTGAGGGGTCACATCCGGGAAGCGTTTTTTTGTTTCAGCAACCATCTCGACGTAGTAGTCGAGCTGAAGTTCGGAGTTTAGACCGCCCTGCATTAGCACTGTTCGAACGCCATTTTTGCGGGCACGCTCGATCTTCTCCATGATCTGATCGACTGTGTACGTATAAGCAGATGGATCGTTCGGATCGGTTCGGTAGAAGGCACAGAACGAACAAAAAGCGTCACAGAGATTGGTGTAGTTCAGGTTTGTATCGACTACATAGGTAACGTCTTTGTTGGGGTTGTGACGCTGACGCAGTATTTCGGCCAATGGGGCCAGATCGAGAAGTTCGGCCTCCTGCATCAGCCAGAGTCCTTCTTCACCGGTTATTCGTTCGCCGGCTTGAACTTTTTTCGTAATTTGCTGGAGCATTTTGTTGATCTCATCGACGAGCTAAATAGACGTCGAAATAGCCTTTTGTGCTGAGGATTCGGCTGGGGGCGACACTGTGGGTCGCCACTCAGGTAGTTTGCTCAGTCTCGTTTTGAATTCTTGCTGCCCTGCCCGTTCATCGGGTCCGAGGAAATAAGTGAAATTTCGTACGTATTTCTCTACATCAGCTTCCGACATAGTTTCGTTCGCCCTGATGCGAACAATCTCGTCGACTGAGTTCATTCCCGTCCTCGTTGAATCAGTCAATATTTGTTTGAAATTATCGCGAATGCCTTCTGGAGCGTCAGCACGCACGACCCACTCGGCAAACACAAACGGTAGCTCCGTAAGGCTTTTCCATGCCGAACCAAGATCGTAGTAGTACGGGTACTCAGCCAGCGCTAGTTTTTCGAGTGCGGGATCACCGATGACTAACGCCCCATCGTGGTCATCGGACATTTCTACGAATCGGTGATCGCTGACCTTCCACAGATCAGCAAATAAAACGCGTAAGAGCTGAATCGAAGTAGCGGTGTGAGTAGTTACTGCGATATTTGAGCCCGATAGCTCTTCAACTGGCGAATTCGAAAACAGGAACACGCTCAGTGCCGCACCGTCACATGCGACGCCCATATCGCCGAGCGACTGAACTTTTTCACCCATGCGCAGCACTTCTGCAATTGGGAGCGGACCTGCTTGTAGCTCTCCGCTTTCAACTGCGGCAGCCATAGCGCGAGGAGGCAAGGCAACTAACTCACATGCGTCTGAAGGAAGCTTTCTGTAGAAAACCTCCGAGTTCAGGTATGTCATGTGCCCTACTCTCAACTTGAGAGAATCAGGCTGATTAGTGGTCATACACCTTGATCTCGTTGTACAGGGCGTCTCGTTCAACTGGAATACGTCTGGCATCTCGGATAGAAGAAGCCATCGATTCACGCGCCTGTCCCGCAGGAGAATCGGCGAGCGCAGCGTGTGCGATTCGCTCTTTACCGATCGTCCCATCGAGGTCATTCGCACCGAAGTTCAAACCGATGCTTGCAGTGGCCGCACCCAGCATCACCCAGTAGCTCTTGATGTACTTGATGTTGTCGAGCATGAGTCGAGCCGCTGCGATCATTTTCAAATCGTCCATTGCAGGCGTGTGGCGAGGCCGGAGTTTGGTCATACCGACTTGATACTCGAGTGGGATGAACGCTAAAAAGCCGCCGGTTTCATCTTGGATATTGCGAAGTCGGATTAGGTGTTCGATCCGCTCTTCAAACGACTCAATGTGCCCGTAGAGCAAAGTGCAGTTCGTTGGAATGTCCATACGGTGGGCGGTTTTATGAATCTCAGCCCATCGGTCAGCATTTGCCTTGCCTGGAAGAAGAATCTTGTGGACGCGTGACGAGAAGACTTCTGCTCCGCCACCCGGCATTGATTGGAGTCCAGCTTCTTTCAAGATCGCCAGTGATTCTTCTGGAGATACTTTCCATCTGCGTTGGAAGTAGTCGATTTCTGAAGCGGTGAAGCCTTTTATCTGAACATGAGGCGCTTTTTCTTTGATCGCCTTGACCATTTCGACGTAGTACTCGAACGGCCATGTAGGGTGGTGCCCACCGACGATGTGAATCTCGTGAATATCGTCATCGACATGATCGAGAATCTCATCGATCGACATTTCATAAGCGTCTTTTTCGCCGGGCTTTTTGGCGAAGTCGCAGAATTTGCAACTGAGCACGCAGATGTTTGTCGGGTTTACGTGTCGGTTCAGAACAAAGTAAACCTTGTCGCCGGTGACTCGCTTTTTAGCGAAGTCGGCCATACGACCTACACCGGCGAGATCGTCAGTATCAAGAAGGGTTACCCCCTCTGAGCTAGACAGTCGTTCACCAGCTTGCACTTTGTCCCAAATCGGGAACAAACGCTTGTCCGAAAGATTCAGTTCGACCTTCAGATTAGGGTCGGCTACTTCCAGTATCGGGACCATTTAGCATCCACTTTCTTCACTACATCAGGATCCATAACCAGAGGTTTCTGGTAGCCCTGTTTCCAAGTTGCATCGATTCCCAGCACTCCTGAATACACAGGTGCTATGCCTCTAAATTCAGATCGAGAGAACATCACATCGAGCACAGCATCGAATCTCGTGAATATTCCCCAGATCAAGTTCTCATCATCATCTATATCAACGTCAGAAGACACAGCGACGACGATCTTCACGCTGCCGAGCAATGGATTGTCGACCAGCTTCTGAATGATCTCTCGCCCACCACCCTCGGTCTGAACCACGAGCATCGTCTTGCCGACAAGCCTGTGCTTGCCAATTCCCGGGGCGATAGCACTGATGTTCGCCGGCAACGCAACGGCGGTTGGAGCGCCTTCGCCGAGCGGTCCGCCGGTCGCATCTAGGATCATCTTTGATCCCTTGTGTAGCGCTTCACCTGTGAAATCCAACGTGTCCGCAGCTGTTCGTGCCAGCAGGTGAAAATCCTGTTCAGGATCGAAATTACGGCGGATAGCCTGCATCACCTGACTGTAGTTGCGAGGGTTCACATCAGGGCCAACCAAAATGAGGTTCTTGGTAAGTGACAGTTGTCCCTCACCCAGTAACCCCATTGCAGTTTTAATTGGTTCACGCTGATATCGAGGGTCTACCGAAACAACTAACAAATTGTGGAAGCCAGCCTCGTAGTACGCCCACATGTCCTTCACTTCTTTGCGCAAGAGCCGCATGAGTGGCGTCAAAGCAAGTTGTGCGGCGTCGCCTAGGTAACGATCTTCCTGTGGCGGTCGCCCTACAACCGTCGCTGGATAAATGGCGTTTTTACGGTGTGTCATCCTAGATATTTCGAACACGGGATGATCGCCAGCGGCGGAGTAGTGACCGAAGTGATCGCCGAACGGACCTTCGAGACGTCGTACGCGTGGTCGCAGAACACCTTCGAACACGAATTCAGCGTGCGCAGGAACCTTCATATCAAGCGTCTTGGCCTTGGTAAGGGGCGTTCTTTGCCCTCGGACAATCCCCGAGAAAGCGACCTCATCGAGTCCTTCAGGCAGTGGCATGATTGCGGCGAGAATTAGCGAAGGGTCTCCGCCAACTGCAACTGCCATTTCTAGCGGCTTGCCCATTTTCTCGGCGATTTGATAGTGAAATCCGCCGCCCTTCTGGATTTGCATATGCATACCAGTGGTCCGCTCGTCGTACATCTGCATCCGGTACATTCCCATGTTTCCGGCGCCGGTTTTAGGATCACGACTCATGACCAGCGGCAGCGTGAAGAATCGACCGCCGTCTTCTGGCCAGCATTTCAAGATCGGAAGTTCATCGAGTTGAGGTTCTCGAACCACTTGCTGCGAAAGAGCGCGGCGAGTGTTCTTAGGTCGAATCTTGAGCAATCGCCAACCAGTCTTACGATTTCGCCAGAATGAACCTAGGCTCGGCGGGTTCACATCTTCCATGAACTTGACGATATCTTCACCAAGGGCCTCAGCGGGTCGCCCAAGTGATAATTCGATTCGCCGCAAACTCGCCATCGAGTTGATCACAAGTGGGAACTTGGATCCTTTGACGTTTTCGAATAGCAACGCAGGAAGGTTTTCTTTGACAGCGCGAGTCGCTATTTCGGTCACTTCTAGCTCTGGATCGACTTCCTCAGTTACTCGCTTGAGCTCGCCTTCTTTTTCAAGAAGTTTGAGGAATGATTGAAGATCAGTAAACGCCACTTATTGGATTCCTTCTTCGTTAGTCGAATATGAGGATGGATCAGGGCCGAGCCACGGCTTCATGACCGACGATTGAATGCCGAGCGAAGCTAATATTCGGCCAGCCACCATGTCGATCAGATCGCTGATGCTGGTCGGATTGTGATAGAAGCCGGGCGAAGCAGGCAAAATAACCCCGCCTGCCTCGGTGACAGCGGTCATGTTTCGTAAATGAATCAGGCTCACTGGCATTTCACGAGGAACCAGTACGAGCCGACGGCGTTCTTTCAAGCAAACATCCGCAGCTCGTTCGAGCAGACCGTTTGAAATACCGTGGGCAATTCGCCCGAGCGTTCCGCCCGAACAAGGCACAACAGCCATTCCATCGACCGGGAACGAACCCGATGCGATCGGTGCAGCGACATCTTTGTGGTGGTACAGCTCGAAGTTGCCAGCGTAATCGCTCGCCTGAGCCCAATCCAGCACTGTGGGAGTATCTGCCTCTGTATTTCCAGTAAGCAGGAGGCCTTCTTCTACCTCGATCACTTTACGACCGGCGTCGGTAATAACCGCTTTGACTTCATTACCTGTCGCCAGCATTTGTTCGAGAACCCGCCGAGCGTAAGGTGCTCCACTCGCACCAGCAATGCCCAATACGTAAACACCCACTAGATCACCTCGCCAATCACTACGAACGTTCCGAATACAACGGCTATGACCCCGTTCATCGTGAAGAACGCCATGTTCAGTTTCGATAAATCGCTGGAAGATACGAGCGATTGCTCGTATGCAAGTAGCACTGCCGCAGCAAGCACTCCGACCGAATAGAGCGCACTCGCGTCAAGTATTACGCCAGCAATTGCCAACAAAATCACGGCAGATGCGTGAAGCAGACGTGAAATCACGAGAGCAGCCGGAATTCCAAACCTTGAAGGAATCGAATGAAGCCCCTGCTCACGATCTACCTTGAAATCGGCTGTGGCATAAAGAACATCGAACCCAGCAACCCATGCCATTGATCCGATGCCGATTACGATGAAACCCAGTGGCAACGTCCCCGTAAGAGCCAGAGACACCGCTGGAGGGACGATCAGGTATACGGCGCCCATTCCGAAGTGAGCCAGCCAAGTAAACCGCTTTAGATAGGGGTAGCCAATCATCACTGCCATTGGAATCGGGGCAAGTGCCCAAGTAACCGGATCTAATTGCGATGTAGCGGCGACAAAAATGAGTCCGGCGACTGCCATGTAGCCGATCATCGCTCGTCGACTGATCGTTCCAGATGGGATTGCCCGTGTTGCGGTTCGAGGGTTTCGAGCGTCAATTTTCGCATCGATCAATCGATTAGACGCCATGCCGAAAGTACGCATCCCGACCATCGCCACGAGAACCCACAAAAGACCGGTCCACTCGGGTGTTCCGCTTGCAGACAAGAACGCTGCAAGAATCGCAAACGGAAGGGCAAACACAGAGTGTTCGAACTTGATTGACTCTAAAAACAACGATAAACGGTGCCAGCCAGGAATTCCAGATCGAGTCGTAGATTCAGTCATCAAACTGCATCCTTAGATTTAATCGAAGGACTATTCACCTGAACGGATGCCAGCAGCAATTTTCTCAAATCAGAGGCCGATTCTTTTGGGGTTGGACCGTCTGAGAACAGCCAATGAACGACTGTTTCATTGACAGCACCCAGCCACACACGTGCAGCTAAATCAGTGTTGATATCCGTAATTTGACCATCTGATTTCGCTTGTTCGAGATTTTGACTAATCACGATCGCGAATCGATCGAAGATTTCCGATCGTTTCGACTCGAAAGCGTTGCCCATGCTGTAACCCTGAGTAATCAATAATCTGGCGAGTCGTTTTTGCGCCGAGAGTGCAGATAAAACTGCATCGAGAGCAGCTTCAGCCGATTCAAGCGGTGAACTGGCTCTATCAGCTGCTTTTTCAGCCCGCTTGACCAGCTTGTTCGCTAAACGATCCATCACAGCGAAGAAAAGATCTTCTTTACTTGGGAAATGGAAATATAGCCCACCCTTGGACATCGACGTTTTCTTGCCGATTTCATCAATGAGTGCTTCGTGATAGCCATTGTCAGCAAAGACTGCTTCAGCAGCTTCGAGAATGCGTTCTCGAGTTTGGGTTCGTTGCAGAGTGGAAGAGGCTGACAATACGTTTGATGTCTCTAAGGGCGTGGAAGACCGACCGACCAGTCGGTTTGTAAGCGATCAGTTTACCGCCGATGTGAGGCGGCAGCAATATCGCTCACCGTCGATAACGTTCGTGAGGTGGTTGTACGTCCACTGGGCGAGGACTAATCTTCTTCGTACAAAGATGACTATCGACCTAACAAACATCCCACCCGACTTTCGCATCCTCGCCACAGGCGTTCGCGGCCCAGAAGGACCAGCGATCAACTCGGAAGGGTTACTTCATTTAGTGAGTGCTGAGGATGCGGCAATATTTAGCGTATCTGCCGACGGCGACCTGACAGAGGTAGCGCAAACCGGCGGACGCCCGAATGGCTTAGTGTTCAATTCGTCAGACGAAATGTTTGTAGCGGATGCAGTGCTGAAAGCCATTCTAAAAATCGACAACAACGGCGATAGTGAAGTTTTTGTTGAAGATTACGAGGGAACTAATTTGGGAGGGCCAAATGATCTTTGCTTCCTTCCAAACGGTGATCTTCTGTTCACTGACCCAATCCGTCGTCCCCCGCCCGATCCTGCGATTAGCCCTGTCTACCGCGTTACCCCTGAAGGCAAAGTCAGTGTGTTTGCCAATGAACTGGCGTACCCGAACGGTATAGCAGTATCTCCCGACGGCACCCATGTGTACGTTTCAGAGAGCCGTGCACAACGCCTGATCGCCTTCACCATCGATGCAACCGGGAAACTACTTGACCAAACGCTGGTCCGTCGATTCAGAGAGCCCGGTAATCCTGACGGCATGGCAGTGGATGTCGAAGGCAATATTTTGCAGTCGCTTCCGGGTATTAGAGCAATAGCCTATGTGTCGGCAGCCGGAGAACTTATCGATCTCTACCACGTTCCCGATTGGGCTCCGGCCAACTTGGCTTTTGGTGGCGAAGATATGAAAACGGTTTACGTATGCGGCTCCGCGCAAAACTCAATATACGAATTCAGGCACCCCGTGGCTGGTGCATCGCTGTTTTAACGGCGATTCTTCCGCTCTCGAAGCGCTATCTACGTTTGAATTCCCGCTCTAGATCGTTGATGTTGAGCTGAATCACGGTAGGCCGCCCGTGTGGACACGTATTCGGTCGCTGAACTTGCTCAAGTTGTCGAATCAGATCTTTGCACTCATCTGTCGACAGAATTTGCCCTGCCCTGACCGACGAATGACAAGCGATCGACGCCAGCATTCGATTACTCCAAGTTTCACCAGACCCGCCCTCGCGTAGTTCGTCTAAAACACGCAGAAACACCTGTCCAGCTCCGTCGCCACTAGCCCGAGTCGCCAGCGCAGCTGGCACGCTTCTCACGATTAGACTATTCGTACCAAATTCTTCCACACCCCAACCTACCCGGTTCAGGTCTTCTAAGTGCTCTTGAACTGTCGTCATAGCACCGGGAGCGAGATCAACGGTGGCTGGTTCGAGCAGAGGTTGTGATTCGGAAGAATTTTTATCGAACCGATCTCGAACCCGCTCGAACATGACGCGCTCATGGGCGGCGTGCTGATCGACCAGGTAAACACCATCGGGCCCTTCAGCGAGGATGTACGTCTCGTGAGCTTGCCCAATTACCCGTAGTACAGGAAGAGTCTCCTTAGGGGTATTAGATGAATTCGACTCGGACTCTGCTCCTGTCGGAGTTTCCAGTAGTCGTGACTGCTCACTAATCAGTGAAGGATCGGGCCATTGCGAGAATCCTGCCGAAGCAGATCGTTCGTCAGTGGGCAAACTCTGATTACCAATGTTCGATAACGAACCGGGTGTGCGCAACAATCCTATCGACCCAGATGCACGCCCTGCCCCAAGTTCGTGCACTGGAGCAGACGCGGAAAGCACTCCTCTGATCGCTCTTTGCACGACCGAGTAGACAAGATCTTCTCGAAGAAAACGCACCTCGGCTTTTGCCGGGTGAACGTTCGCATCGACGTCGCCGAGAGGGGTTTGGATTCTAGCCACTGCGATCGGGAATCGACGTTCTGGCAAGAAACCGTAGTACGCCTGCTCTATCGCATACGAAAGCCGACGTGACTGAATCAAACGACCGTTTACTGAGATGGTCATATAGGTGCGATTAGATCGACTGAGAGAAGGTGAACTTACTAGCCCGTCAACAGAGAATGCGGCAGGGTCGCTAGGTTCCAGTTCGAGCATCTGCTCGGCAATTTTGGAGCCGTATACACCCGAGACGGCATCGATGAGTTTCCCAGAACCGATAGTTCGTAACCGCTCCCTGCCATCTGCACTAAGGCTGAATGCCACGTGCGGATATACGAGTGCGAGCGACGCGAGCATCGATTGAATACGGCTCAATTCACGTCCGGCAGAGCCAAGGAATTTCAGCCGGGCCGGGACGTTCGTGAATAGCCCCGAAACTTCGATTCTGGTTCCCTGCGGTACGCCAGCCGGTTCGATTGTGTTCGATTTGCCGAAATCGACTAGGTATCGCGCTCCAGCATCGGCCTCTGCATGTTTCGAGATGGCTTCCACTCGTGCTACCGAAGAGATGGAAGGTAGAGCTTCACCGCGAAATCCCAGAGTGCCAATCGATATCAAATCAGAGGTTTCGTCAATCTTGGAAGTGGCAAAACGCTCGAACGCAGTTGCCAATTCATTGGCGGGGATACCGTGACCGTTGTCGACTACGGTTATGCTCTGGGCTCCGCCTCCAACGATGTGAACGTCGACACGAGTCGATTGTGCGTCGAGTGAATTCTCCACCAGTTCTTTCACTACTGAGGCAGGACGTTCGATTACTTCACCCGCAGCAATGCGGGAAGCAAGATCGTCACTTAAAACCTGAATTGGCATTTGCGGAACAATACTCGATCGTACTGGTGGGCTCAACACGTTCATGCGCCGGGTGTTTCTTCGAAGGCTAAAGTTTACTTGCAGTCCAGAACTTGGCGAGTCGTTTGTTCAGTAGATTGAGAACGTTTAAAGCCGACGAACCTTGTCGGTAAGAACGGTGTAGCCGATAGCGGCCGCAAGTAATCCACCACCTGCGAGCGCAAAAGCGATTCTGACATCTAGAAACGCTGAGATGAATCCAAGGGGAAGCGCACCAAGCGGGATTAGGCCGAAGTTCATCATGTAAACACCCATGACTCGACCCCGGTGCTCATCGTCAGTCTGTTCCATTATTAGAGATGAGTTGAGTGCACGCCGTCCTGAATCGCCTAGACCGAGTATCACCATAATCACCAAGGCAACCGCGTACGACGTAGTCACAGACGCCAGAAGAATCGCTCCACCCGACAACATACTCGTTATCAGCAGAACCCAGCCACGACGACTGTTCTTTGACAATCCGGCGATTACGAGTGATCCGATCAATGCGCCAACACCGATCATGCTTAGCATCAGGCCGAGTGCTTCGACCTCCAATTTGAATACTTCTTCAATTTGAACAGGAAGAAGCGTTCGGAAAGGCATCGCCAATAACGCTGTGCTTAGCGCTACCAAGAGAAGGACCAACACGGTTCGGTTTTTCTTTGTGTAAATCAGGCCTTCTTTGATATCGCCCCACATCCGACGTTTGCCCAACGCCACCGGCGCCATTCCTGGCACCCAACTCGTGAGCCCCAGAGCAATAACGGTTAATCCTGCCATCACGTAGTAGGTAGCGGCTGGTCCTGCCAATCCGTAGATCAATCCACCAATGCCCGGTGCTGCAACCGTCATCAAAGACATACCCGAGGCGTTGAGCGCCACAGCATTCGTTAGGTGATCGTCATCGACGAGTTGACCGATGATCGCCTGGCGTGCGGGCATGAGAAATGCCCAGATCGTTCCCTGAGCAATAGATGCCGCTGTGAGGTGGTAAACCGTGATCGTTCCAGTCGTGATCGAAATGCCAACGAATAACGTGATCACGAGCATTCCAAGTTGGCCGAACTGGATGATCTTCTTTCGAGAAACACGATCAGCTACAGCCCCCCCGTACAAAGACAAAAGGAGGATCGGAGGGGCAAAACCAGCGCCAACGACAACGACTGCAATCGGCGATTTAGTTAGCTCCCACGTTAGGTATCCGCGGGCGAGCATCTGAATGTTCACCGCTGCCATCAGTAGCAGCATTCCAAACCAAAGATGCCTGAAGCCAGATCGACCTAATGAAGAGAATGTCCTTGCCAGTATCCGATCCTGCCCCCCAGCGGCTCTTGATGCACTGGTTTTGGGGGCTGGCTTAGGATTAGATTCTGACAAGTTTTGCGGCTATTCTCGTGATTGGTTCATGGCAAGTAACGATTGAAGGTGTATCACCCATTAGGTGGTGAACTTTGGGTAGGAACTTAGCTCAAAGTGCCTTGCGTAGTCGTGGCATAAAGACGATCGACAATAAAGCGAACACAAGCAGTGCGATTGCGATCACGGCTACCGGAGTCCGGGCGCCAAATTCTTTCATCGCCCAGCCAAGAGGCAGCATTCCTAAGGGCATCAACCCGAACGTCATCATAAGCACACTCATGACACGGGCTCGATATTGATCCGAAGTACTTTCCATCATCAGGCTTTGACCGAGCGCCCAACGGGCTTGTTCAGCCAACCCCATGCCAACCATTCCCACGATGCCAGCTGCGTAAACCGGCACACTAACTATCAAGCCCAATGAAGCACTGGCAACAATCGCACCAATCAGAACAATCCAACCTCTACGCTGACCTTTTCGAAGATTGGCGATCGTTATTGTTCCAACCAATCCGCCAAGACCCAGTGCTGTAAGAAGAATTCCAACCTCCGAAGCGTCTGATCCATAAATGTCTTTTGCGTAGACCTGAACAAGCATCCGGAATGGCATCGACAACAACGCGACAATCACGCTGTAGATCATCAAGTTCAAGATGAGTTTGTTCTGCCCAATGTACTTGAACCCGCCGATGATGTTCTCCATCACCGACTGTTGCATTACGGCGACCGGTGGTGGCATCTTGGGAACAAGTGAAGTAAATATCACCGAACTGAGCATCACAATACAGACCATCAGGTAGACGTTTTCAGGCCCGATAACCTCGTAAAGCACACCAGCCAACGCAGGGGCGATCAAGGTCATCATGCTCATCGCCATCGCATTAAGCGCAAACGCATTCGGGAGCTGGTCTTTACCCACCAATGATGGAATTGCAGCCTGGCGTGCTGGCATCTGAAGCGCAAACATAGCGCCTTGAGCGACTGAGACAGCGAACAAGTGCCCCCAAGCGAGTGATCCCGTAAACATTAATATCGCCACGATTCCCGCAAGCACGCCGTTTACTGCCTGAGAAACCTGGATCAACATTCGGCGTTCAACCCGGTCACCGAGCACTCCCCCATAGAGAGAGACGACCAAAAGACTGGGAGCAAATCCCATGCCGACGATTCCGGTGATAAATGCATCGCCGGTCAGGTTGTAAACGAGAATCCCGCGAGCAACCATCTGCATCTGGAAGCCGCCCATCGACAGCACCATGCCGAACCAGATCATTCTGAAATCGCGGTTCGTAATTACAGATTCAAATGTGTGAAAAAATGATCGCCCAACAACCCCGAATCTTGGGGCGCGTATAGTCGTTGGCGATGGCGCATCACCATGTTCTGAGTTTTGGATTACTGGGTCTTGATCTGCCAAATAGTTCTCGAAACGAAATAGGCGCCCTCCGGCGGGGCGCTTGCTGACGAAGGTTACTCCTGTAAATACCGATTCGCTCGTCAACTTCAGGGTGTTCTGATCGTTCACGAACGAGTCTCATCTTGTACCCTTCGTTCAGCCGAAAAATGACCTTCAATGAGAACGTATAAATGACTAATTTTCCTAAATTGATTGAGCCGACACTCCAAGATATTTACACCGCTCGGTCAGCGATCGAAAGTGTCGTATCACACACACCGATACGCCACTATCCGGTGCTGTCGGAACTACTCGACGCCGATGTTTGGGTGAAGCACGAAAATTTCCAACTATTGGGTGCTTTCAAAGTCCGAGGTGGCATCAACTTAGTTTCCCAATCGTCGCAAGAAGAACGTGATCGAGGATTTGTTACCGCTTCATCTGGAAATCACGGGCAATCCATCGCATACGCCGCCCGTGCATTTGGTGCTGCCTGCACTGTCGTATTACCCGAGGGTGCGAATCCAGCCAAGTCTGCTGCAATTGCGGCAATGGGAGCGAAAGTCGTATTTCATGGCGATGTATATGAACGTTCTCGAGAGCACGCTGAAGAGTTAGCAGAGCGAGACGGTTCTAGGTTTGTTCATGCAGCCAACGAACCGGCGTTAGTCGCAGGAGTCGCAACTTACGCGGTCGAAATACACGAAGACCTAAAAGATATCGACGTAATATTTGCTCCAATTGGAGCAGGTTCCGGTGCTTCTGGGGTTTGTATTGCGACAGACGTTCTTTCGCCATCAACCCTTGTAGTTGGTGCTCAGGCAGCGAACGCACCCGCTGCCTACCACGCTTGGAAGACAGGAAATATCGAAACCTATCCAATGTCGACAGTAGCCGAGGGTTTGGCGACGGAATCGGCATATTCGTTCCCAATCGGAATACTGCGTAACAGATTAAAAGAGTTTGTACTTGTTGAAGACTCGAAAATCATCACCGCCATCAAGACATACGTTCACGCCACTCGAACGCTCGTCGAACACGCAGGTGCGGCATCACTCGCAGCAGCTATCGACATGAAAGACCAAATTCAAGGCAAACGAGTCGTGCTTATCGCGAGCGGTGGGAATATCACTACCGATCAACTCAAATCAGTACTGAGTTAGGTAATTAGTCTC
>JABIHL010000135.1 GCA_018649665.1 Chloroflexota bacterium
AATCCTGATTTGAAGGAAGAATACGAACGGCTTCAAAGCTTCTTCCCCGAGAAAGTAACGAAAGTCGATCTTCCGGCAGATGCCGATTCGCACATTCGGGGCATCAAGGCGTAATCATGAAAATCACTAGTGTTGAGACCATTGCACTGCGAGACGACGCCGACGGCACGGTTACGTCGTGGAATCCGTCGTTTTCAGAAGGCGATGAGCCTGCAAGCACCGGCGGTTACGACATCACGGTTGTTCGGGTCCACACCGACGAGGGCATAAGCGGTATCGGGCAGTGTGAGGCTCCGAGTCTGGTGATCGATGCGATTATCCGATCGACGCTAGGGCTAGAAGTGCTGCTGATTGGTGAAGACCCGACAGAAGTTCAGCGTTTGTGGCAAAAGATGTACAACTCGACCGGCGTATTCGGTCGGCGTGGAGTTGTTGTCGGTGCAATCGGAGCGATTGAAACCGCACTTTGGGACATCGCCGGCAAGGCGGCGGGAAAACCCGTTCACAAACTCATTTGGCGGTCTTTCACTACTGCGGCAAGCGACACGGAACCTCTAAAACGAGTGACCCCTTACGCAACGGTCTATCCGCCGGGTGCGAATCTTGATGAACTCGAAGAGCGAATCGGAATTGCCGTTGCTCGTGGCGTGAAGGCCGTGAAGATCGAAGAGTGGCCGGGTCAGTTCGGAAACGTAGACCTCGAAACTGATGTTGCGGTCATCGAGAAGGCACGCTCGATAATCGGACCCAAACGCGACTTGATGATCGACGTACAAAATCGCTGGCGAGACGTTGGTCAGGCGATACAGACTATCGACGCTATCGAGGAGTTCAACCCGTACTTCATAGAAGCTCCACTTCCTGCCGACAATATCGAAGGCTACCGTCGTTTGTATGAGTCGACCAACGTACGAATTGCGGCTGGCGATTGGGGATTCAGTACCCGTCACGAATTCGCCGATTTATTACGCCGTGGAAAATTGGGCGTCGTTCAGCCAAGCGCAGTTCGGGCAGGCGGTATGCACGAAATATTGAACATTGCAGAGGATGCCTACCGCTTCGGAGCGTTGTGTATTCCACACACGTGGTGTCACGTGATCGGCGTTGCTGCTGAACTTCATCTTGCTGCTATCACCCCGAACATGCCGTATTTCGAATTCCCGATAGCGTTCCCTGCATCGCCATTGGTCGAGAACTTGCTGTTGCCTAACTTCGAGATCGCACCGGACGGAACTATGGAGGTTCCCGATCGGCCGGGGCTTGGTTTTGAACTCAACGAAGAAGTTATTTCAGATTTCAGGGTCGATCCTTACTAACCGTGTCCTCTCCTGCAAATAACGACGGAGATAATCGGCGTCATATTAACGGGTCTAGGAATACAGATCAGAAATTCCGTGATCGCCATCCGGGCATGACTGGGATCGTTTTTGTTGAAGACGACACCAGCTTCAAGGGTCGGTTGAGGAAGCATCTGCGTAATCCACCGATGAGATCGGTGTTCTTGATCGTACTTCTGGTATTCGCTATTCCGGTAGCGATTGCTTACCCGAAGGTTTCCAATGTTGCGCAAGAGAATTGGAGCGATGTGCAGCAAGCTCGGGAACGACACTTTGTAAACGTGACGGCAGCAAGCTGGATATACCCGTTTCTTAGAAGGCAGGCAGTACGAATGCAAGAGGCAGACGTGCCTGCCGAGTGGCTCAGTGTGAGATTCACTAACGGGCCATGTTTGGCAGAGCATATGACTCAGTTGCCCGGAGGTAAGTACGCCTACGCTATCGAGAGTGCTTGCGGGCTGCTCGACGAAATCCAGATGAAATATGCGCCTGAATGCACTCAAACTTCAGCGTGCAATATTCCTGAAGCAGCCGTTGTCGAACTTCAGATTGTTTTGGATCGATTAAAGGTGGCTTTCTCTGATGCCAATCTCGTTCAACCGGCGACAGACGATCAGGGGCAAATCAGAGATTAGTGTGATGTATATTCGCGATTATTTTGCTGCCATGCTGTGGTATTCGGTAGTAGCATGAACTGCCGATACAGTCGAGCTATTCGAGTCGGTTCTATAGACGCTAGATCTGGTCTTTTCGCTCACGATTCGAGTACTGATAGCACCTCAATATGGATATTTCGTTCGACAACGACACTTCAAAAAGTGCCCGCTTACGACGTGAATTGCGTAATCCGTCATTGCTCACGATTTTCTTGATCGTCACTATTGCTTGTGTCGTGATTTTTGCTCCGTTCGCTCCGGGTTGGATTTCCACGACAAAGGAAAGCTTCGCAGATATAGCGAAAAAGAAAGAGATCACCGAAGCGAGCATGAGTTCGGTCACGGCGATTATTCCAAGCCAGATTTCACCTTGGCTAGCGACTCAAGCGAACACGATGATCAATGCTGAGGGTCCGCTCGATTGGAAGGTAGTGTCGTTTAGGAGAGGGCCGTGCAGTGAGGGAAACCTTGTGCAGCTTCCACCAGGCAAGTATTCCGATTCGATCGGTACGGCATGCGTTGAGCTCGATCGTATTCAGCAGTTGTACTCAGGAAAGTGTTTTCGTGCATCCGATTGCAATGTTCCTGAAGTCGCCAAAGAAGAAATTCGTGCAGCGATTGGCAGCGTTTGGGAAGCATTCTCCGACGCCGGATTCGTGCTTCCTTACGATGTAATCGAACAATGACACCCTCAACCGCACGTTTCCTCGTCTAAACTGACTCCTAAACTTGGCATGTCGTGTGCCTACGCTGTTCGATGAATTTAGAATTAGCCGTTGGGCTTAAAGGGATGGTCGCGAAATGGGTCTTCAGTACGAGCAAGATAATTCCGGCAAAGAACGCCTGAAACGCGCGATTATGAATCCGTCGAAGCGGACACTGTTGATCCTCTTGTTGGTGATAGTCGTGATTGCAGTTCCGTTTTTAATGGGGACGTTAGATACCGCTCAAGAAGGTCTTGGCGAAGTACTCGCTGATCATGATTTGAATGAAGCCCTGAGCTCAGGACCTAGTGATCTGACAGACGAACAGATTGCACCGTGGCTGGTCTCAAACGGCGAGATCATGATTGGTGCGACCGTTCCTCCTGAATGGGAGATCGGTAACTACAGATTCGGTGCTTGTTCGAAAGATCGTCTCGCGGAAATCGTGGATCCGGGATACCAAACAGCAATGACTGAAGGTTGTGACTCGTTTTACGAAATCCAAGGTAAGTACAACCGAGACTGCCATATCGCCTCCAATTGCAATGTGAAGCAGACTGCAAAGGACGAACTTGCCGCCGCTATGGATAGTGTCAGGTCGGCGCATGCAGCCGCTGGCTACGCGTGGCCAAGTTCATAAGCACGTATGTGGCTAACCTTGTATGATTGACTGGTATTGCTCGGCGTCATGAAGCCTGTTCACTGTAGGATTGGTCGTCAGCACGATAAAAACGCGATCTTCGGTCAATATCGCACGGTGGGGTGCTTCTAGCGAATCGTCGCTTTGGACACAATTCGGAACGTTCTGGCAGTAATTGCCTTACTTGTTGTTTCGGCTGGACTAGCGATGATGGCGACCGATTCTGCTTCCGCTAAAGCAGATGCACGCGCTATTGCTGTGACTGGTATTAGCACCGTAGATGGCGAGCAGGTTCTTGTTCACATCATTGCTTCAGTTCAGGCTGGAAAATCAGATCAAGAAGTTGCCGCCGCTGCTCTCAATAGTGTGAATGCTCGTGGTCTAAGGTCAGACGAATACTCCTTGCTAGATAATTCGTGGGATGTGTTCTCAGACGGCGATCCCGGCAATGATTTCGTCGTTCAGCGTTATAACTCAAAGAACGAGACTGTCGGTGGGCAAGCAGCGATCGAAGCAGCCCGTGTAACTTGGAATGACGCTAATTCACCATTTGCGTTCGGTTCTGGGATGGAATCTACCGGCAAGTGCCCTTCACTCGTAGACGAATGTCGAGGACGACAGGCGTTTGACGGCGAGAACGACATTGGATGGGTGAAATTACGAGACCCGAACACTCTCGCAGTGACATGGTCTGGCACAACAACCGACGAGGCTGACGTTGCGTTCAACACCAACTACTCGTGGTCGACAGACACGCCTGCTTCGGCAACTGATATCGAAACTGTGGCACTTCACGAACTTGGTCACGTTGCTGGAATCGGACACTCTGCTGTAAATGGTTCGATCATGGAGCCTCTTTACGCTGGGATTCGCCGAACTCTTACTACTGACGATATTGAAGCACTTCAAGCTTGGTATGGATCGAGTGCTGCCGCGACGGCAACACCTACGCCCGACCCAGACGCTACTGCCACACCTACACCTGTTCCTACGGCGACTCCGGTGCCTGGAACTGAACTCTACGTTGGTGGCATCGGAACCGTGAATGGCGACGGAGTTGTATATTCCCTTTCTGGAAAGAAGGGGCGTGACCTCATCATCACTGTGTCGATCACCTCTGATGGCTCAACACCTGTGGATGGAGCGAGCATTTCGATTACCTCGACTAACGCAGGAGCCGGATGGAACGGATCAGGTACTGCCACTACCAACTCATCGGGTGAAGCTCGATTGCGAATTCGCAATGCACCTGATGGTGATTGGGTTACTACTGTGAACAGTGCAACGGCCGGAAGCTTGGGCTGTGACACTGACTGTCCCGACGGTCCGCACACTTACACAAAGTAGTAATTCGTAGTTTCAATAGCTAGTAGCTGGAAATAAATATAAAACGCCCGAACAGAAATGTTCGGGCGTTTTATATTTAAGCGAATCCAGAATTTACTGAAGAGTAGTTTTCGCCAGACCAAAGGCGCCAACGGTGAATCTTTTTGCCAATCGAGAACTAGCAGCGACTCGTGGCAAACGTGCTGCGATTCGCTCAGCTATTGGTTCTCCAATGACGCGTGGATGAGACCTAAACCACCGAAGAGTCTGCTTTATAGCTTCATCGTGATCGGTCACGTTCTCTCCGTAAGCGGTCGTGAACATAGAGTGATTTAGCACGAACGGTCGGTCGAGTGCGTGGAGTTCGTGTTGAACTTCGTTGATATCTGCTCGAACGATCTTCAGATGCATCAGCGCACAGCCACGTACGTGACGAGGTGAGCCTCCGATATCCGCTGTGGATCGTGCATGGATCGCAACTTTTGCCGCCATTTCACCCGGTGAAAGTGGCAGTGCAGCGGGAAGATGCCACACATACCCACCGCTATCGTGGGATTCGCCAAGCGTGATGAGCCCCGCGGCGACGTCATTGATAAACGAAAGCGATCTTGGAGCATCGATGTCTCCGACGACGGCAATATCCGAGTCTTCTATCGCCGGCCAAAAAACTCTACCGCCGAACGATGATCCGAACTCAGGACCAATCGCCCCCGGGCCGTAAACATCGGACGATCGACCGATTACGCCGTCGATCTGGGCCGTCCAAGTTGCGTTAATGATTTTGTCGGCGATTTCGATCAAAACTTGGGCAGGATCTGTTTTAGCAGAATTGGGATTTGATTCGGTGATCGGCTCTCGGGTTGTCCCGTACATGTGAGCAAGATCCCAATGCACTAATTTGGCACCAGTCGTTCGTGCCGCGTCGATCAGGGTGTCCACGATGGGCGGAAAAGTTGACTTCCACTCGTTAGCTGGACCGTTCAAGCACGAATATATGACTTCGGCACCTGAGCAAGCTCTAAGGACGAATTCAAGGTCGGTCGGATCGCCTCGCATGATTGTGATGCCGTAGGGGTCTGATCCGTACTCGTTGACCGGAACTGAAATCACCGAGCGACCGGACTTTTCCAAGGCGTGTGCTAACGCTGCTCCGACAGGACCAGTTCCGAATATGACATGTCTTCCCCTGGCTACGGCGATCATGCCGGTTGCCTCCATGTCGTTGCTGCGTTGGCCAATGATTGGCGCAGTTTCTACTGCGGAGCTTATCTCGGATGTGCCAATTGCTTGGTGTTAATGAGTTCATTTAGGGTGGTGAATCGGTTGATGATTAGTTGTTTTGACTTGCTGACCTATCTCAGATGAAGGGCTGCTAGACTGCCTGAAATTCGTTCAGGGTTGCGTAACACGTAACCAACGATCGGTATTTCACGATCACAAAAGGAAAGCGACCCATATGGACAGCAACCTATCTCCGCACGGGCTGATCGGTGAGGCGTATCGACCGCCAAAGATCGGTAGCAAGGGTGCAGTCGTTGCGAATCACACGATGGCGACTCAGGCTGGGATGCGAATACTCCATCGGGGAGGAAACGCGGTCGATGCTGCGATAGCAGTTGCGTTCGCACTGGGCGCAGCCGAGCCACAGGGATCGTCGATTGGTGGCGATGGCTTTGTGATGGTTCACATGGCTGCTAACGCCACGGTAGAGGTCGCGAACGGAACCGGTGCGGCTCCGCTCGCTGCAACAGCCGATAAGTACAAGGCTGGCATACCGTACACAGGTATTTTGGGTACGTCGGTTCCGGGAATCGTCGATGCCCTACTGAGCGCCCATGAAAAGTACGGAACTTTGACTCTGGCGCAATGTTTGGAGCCAGCAATTGAACTTTGTGAAGATGGCGTTCCGGTTTCTGATTTCCAGTCTCGAATGGCAGCACTAAATCCGGTGCTTCGAAGTTCTTCAACCTCGGGACCAGTATTTGCTCCGAACGGAAACTGGCTGAAGCCGGGCGAAATTCGCCGTAATCCAGATTTGGCTCGCACGTACAAACTGATTGCCGATCAGGGTCGAGACGCTTTCTACGAAGGCGATATCGCCCGTGAAATCGCACGGTATTCCGAAGAACACGACGGGTTATTGACCTACGAAGACCTCAAACGTCATGAGGTCGAGTGGCAAGCGCCTGTGTCGATCAACTACCGAGGTCGAACTGTGTACGAGGCGCCACCGAACTCAAGCGGGCACGTTTTGCTCCAAGAGTTAGCGATGTTTGAGAAGTTCGATCCGAAGCAGTACGGCTACATGACGCCGGAATCAGTGCAGCTAATGGTCGAGGCGAAGAAGCTGGCGTTCGCCGATCGTGAGGCGTATCTCGCTGACCCCAACTACGTCGACGTTCCCATCGAGGGCATGCTCAATGCCGAGTATTTGGCAGAGCGAGCAGCACTGATCGATATCGAGAGAGCGGCTTCGGATGTCGTAGAGGGCGATCCGTGGGCGTTCATGGATCGGTCGCCTGATTCGGCTAAGAAACACCGTAGAGGCGGCAGACTTCACTCGGCTGGAACCGACACGACGAACTTCTGTGTGGTCGATCGCTGGGGCAACTCAGTCGGTGAACTCCAGAGTATCCAGACCATGTTTGGATCGTGCGTCATCGCAGGGTCAACCGGAATTTTGATGAACAATCGGATGACTTACTGGCACCTCGAACCCGATCACATTGACTATCTCAATCCAGGTCAGCGAGTGCGCCACACTATGAACCCTGTGATGGTTTTCTCTAAGCCGGTCGAAGAAGGCGGCAAGCTCGAATTGGTCTGTGGAACGCCGGGAGCCGATACGCAAGTGCAAACTAACTTCCAGGTAGTCACGAGCGTATTCGACTATGGACTGAACGTTGCAGAGGCGATCGATGGACCACGGTGGACTCATAATCAGGCAGGAATGGGTTCTGCATCGCCGCGATCAACGGTGGATGTTCTTCAGGTCGAAGATAGGGCAGGATCGGAAGTTATTGAAGGCCTGAAAAAGCGTGGGCAACCAGTGGAATCTACTGGCACTTGGGGCGGAGCCGGTAGCGAAGGGGCGATACAGGTCGACCTTGAGAACGGAACGTTGTTTGCAGCATCGGATCCTCGTCGAGAGGGCGATGCGCAAGTTTGGTAGGGGGGCTTTTAGCCAATTGCAAAATTGTTCATTTGTGATCGATTCGAACTAGTTCCAGAAGATAATAAAGTTCCAAATGGCTTCGACAGCTTCAAATAATGTGAAGCTGTCGAGGTATTGGCCGCCATGCAGCACCCACTCCTGTGCCATCTTCAGCACGAGCACGATAAGTAGCCACTTAATGATTCGTTTTTTGGTCATTTCGTACTTTGGCCAGTAGTGCTGTCTGATCGCAACGAACACGAACCAAAATTCGAAAACGTTCGGGAATACGAGAAGGATTGGTCGTACTTGCGTTAGCTCGAACGCCACGAATCCGATCATCCTGAATCCGAACAAAGCTAAAGCGATTTTTCGTTCCGGCCCATCCCATTTATTTGCAACCCACAAAAACGTGAGCATGTAGACGACGTCGGCCCGCTTATCGAAGGTCTGGTAGTTCGGGAGCCCGCCTAGATCGAGAACGCCCATCCAGAAAAGATCGGAAAAGTCGACCGCAATCGCGATTAAAGCGCCCGCGAACGCCCAGCGCAGCACCGGGAGTGAACCTGCGATTCGAATGAGCCCTATTACGATCTGTTCGAGTGTCATTTTCTATTCAACTGGCAACCGGAGTTCGTCACCGGCATAAACCGTCATTCTGAACTCGCCTGCCCTGAGCCGAGTCGGATGGGATTTAGAACCCAATTGGTGCATGAAGTATCTCTTCTCTTTCCGCTCATAGTGACAGTTGTAACAACCATAAGAGTCCTCGCCATCTATAATCACCGACGTTTACGATAATCGACCCCACAAAAATCCCAGTTCCTAATTCCCCCTAACGAGTAAAAACATATGAAGTATCGCCATCTCGGAAATTCAGGTCTTGAAGTCAGCGTAATTGGCCTTGGCACCAATAACTTTGGCGGCCGAATGGAATTCAAAGAAGCTCGGGAAGTGATCTTTGCCGCTATTGAGGAAGGCATCAACCTCATCGATACAGCGAACATCTACTCGCACGGAAATTCCGAAGAAATCATCGGTCGTTCGCTGGTTGATCGTCGAGACGAAGTGTTGATCGCAACCAAGTTCGGCATGCTCTGGGAAGAGGGTCCGCACGGCAAGGGCGGCTCTCGTAAGCACATCATGGACTCGCTGGAAGGTTCGCTTCGAAGGCTTCAAACCGACTACGTTGATCTGTACCAGATGCACAAGCAGGATCCTGACACGCCTATCGATGAAACTTTGCGGGCACTCGATGACATGGTCAAAGACGGCAAGGTGCGATACATCGGTCTTTCCAACTTCGATCCTTGGCGAATCGCTGACGCTCAGTGGACAGCCAAGCACAACGGTTATACCCCGTTTATCTCGTCTCAACCGGAATATTCGATGCTCGAACGCGGAGTTGAACGAGCAGTGCTGCCGGTTTCTGAAAAATATGGACTCGGCACGTTGCCGTACTTCCCGCTAGCGCATGGATTCCTTACAGGTAAATATCGTCGGAACGAGGCAGTTCCTGAGAACACACGACTGGCACTTACGCCAGCGGCTCAGGACAAACGGCTTTCGGAAGCGAACTTCGACATTCTCGATCAACTCGAAGTGTTCGTTGAGAAGCGCGGTCACACGATGGTTGAACTGGCTTTTGCTTGGATTTTGAGTCGGGCATCGGTCGGATCGGTGATCGCCGGGGCTAGCACGCCAGATCAGATTCGCCAGAATGCCGCCGCTGCCGAGTGGGAGCTTTCGTCAGACGAGATGGAAGAACTCGCGGGAATACTCGACGGTTAGGTGGTTGAGCGCTATTTTTCCTAAGACGAAAGTAGCTTAGTTATCTAGACAGATCGCCTACTCAGCTTCGACCGTGATGGTCATTGCTGGAGGCGATATTTCGGTGGGCGTCGGCAACTCTGCGGATGAGCATGATGCTACGAATCCTGCGAGAAGTGTTGCGAGTGCTACGAGCGTGACGCCCTTTGTCTTGACCATCTATTCATCATTGAGCATTGTCGCGATCGCCACATCGGGGAATCCCCATATGTAGTTGAGCCGATCGGTTCGGCGTGGGTGAGCCTCCACGGATCATGGGAGTGAGCCCCCAAGTGATTTCACAGTGAACCGCGGGTACTTGAGGGATGATCCGCTAGTCATATGCCGATGATCTGCCACGTAATACGACGATGAGGCAGGTGAGTCTGTAAAGTACTGACGCTATGCCAAACCACATACTCGCAATTGATCAGGGAACGACGTCGACACGGGCGATTGTTTTCGACTCTACAGGCTCACCAGTTGGATCGGCGCAGGTCGAACTTTCACAGCATTTTCCTCAACCGGGCTGGGTTGAGCATGATCCGATCGAGATAGCCGAAGCGGCCGTAAGTGTCGCTAAGCAAGCCATTGGACGCGCTAAGCTTGCGCCGGAAGATATCGCAGCAATAGGAATTGCCAACCAGCGCGAAACAACCGTCGTTTGGGAGCGTCGAACGGGACGACCGGTTGCTAACGCGATCGTGTGGCAAGATCGTCGAACGGCTGAGATCTGTCGGGACATCGCCAAAACCGATCATGCCAGAAGTATTCGACAGATAACCGGGCTTGTGATCGACCCTTATTTCAGCTCAACGAAGCTGATGTGGCTTTTATCGACCATTCCCGATGGGCAGGCGCGAGCTGAAGCTGGGGAGTTGTGCTTCGGCACGGTCGATTCATGGCTTTTGTGGCATCTGACGGACGGTGAAGTGCATGCTACTGACGCCACGAACGCATCTCGAACAATGCTGCTGAACTTGCACGATCTCCAATGGGATCCGGAGATGCTTGACCTGTTCGACATTCCAGAAGCGATGCTTCCTGAAGTCAAAAACACCGCCGACGATTTTGGTGTTACTTCGAAAAAGGTGTTCGGAGCTGAAATACCAATCACAGCAATGGCGGGAGATCAGCACGCTGCTTTATATGGTCAGGCGTGTTTCAAGAATGGGCAAATAAAGTGCACGTACGGCACAGGGGCGTTCGTTCTCGCGAACAAAGGCACTACGCCGCCAATTCCAAGTTTCGACGGTAATGACGCTGGATTGGTTGCGACTCTCGGATTCCGGATCGGTTCGAAAAAGACCTACGCCACAGAGGGTTCTGTATTCGTAACTGGTGCGACTGTGCAGTGGCTTCGAGATGGGCTTGGGGTTATTTCTAACGCTCCTGAAACCGTCGATTTAGCGATGTCGGCTGGTTCGAACGAAGGTGTGTATTTTGTGCCGGCTTTTGTTGGTCTTGGTGCTCCGCATTGGCAGCCCGATGCCACAGGATCCATCACCGGGCTAACTCGTGGCAGCGATCGTAGCCACATCGTTCGTGCCGCACTCGAATCGACTGCTTATCAAGTCAAAGACGTTGTCGATGTGATGGAGTCCGGTCGAGCACGTTCTAAGCAGCCAATCCGTGCCGATGGCGGCCAAAGCGATAATCCGTTCGTCATGCAGTTTCAGGCAGATATTCTCGACCGCCCTGTCGAAGTTGCGAACATTGCTGAAACGACGGCGCTTGGGGCAGCATTTCTTGCGGGCAGAGGGGTTGGCATGTGGCGATCAGACTCTGAAATAGAGTCGATGTGGAAGGCTTCGGCGATTTACGAACCGTCAATGAGCGAGTCGGAGCGTAATTCGCTCTATTCAGGCTGGCTCGAAGCGATACGGAAGACTGTGCCGCGTTTTTAGAGGATGAAATACCAAGTGAAAGTTCTTGTAACTGGCGTGACCGGCAAAACGGGTCGACGAGTCGCTGAATCACTCGTGAACCGTGGTGTTGGTGTGCGGGCGTTAGTTCGTGATATCGAACGCGGCAAGATGGCGACTCTCGGGATGGGTGTCGAACTTGTATTAGGCGATTTTGATGATCCGCAGTCGATCGAAACTGCACTGAAAGGATGCGATTCAGTCTTCATCGTTTCAGTCGATAATGAGCGGCAAGTTGAACAGGAAATTGGTGTGGCGAAGCTAGCGAAAAAGGCTGGGCTTGGACACATTGTGAAGCTGTCGTCGAGCGATGCAGGTGATCGACCATATGCATGGTCGGTAGCGCATGCTGAAATCGAAGCTGCGATCTCCGAAATAGGCGTCCCATACTCGTTTATACGACCTCACTACTTCATGCAAAATTACGTTTCTCTGTTGAAAGTTGATAGTGCAGGTGTGGTGACTTTGGACGCGCCAGCCAATGACGGTGAAATAGGCGCAATCGACGCTTACGACATCGGCGAGTGTGCTGCCGCATTGCTCGCAAACGACGACGCACTGAACGGTCATGCGCTACTCACTGGATCAGAAAACATCTCAATGGAGCGAGTGGCAGCAGCTTTTTCGAGTGCTATCGACCAAGAGATAAGTTACGTAAATCTTGATCCGAAGGCATACCTAACCGAATTGGAAACTGATGATTCCGGCAGTGCCAAAGATATTGCCGATGTCTATGAAGAAGTCCGTGTCGGAACGATGGCGGTAAATTCCAATAACGTCGAACGAATTACGGGTAATAAACCTCGATCAATCGAGCAATATGCGATTGAGAATCAGGATGCGATTAAATCGACAATAGAACGTGTATCCGCTTCTTCTAACTGAATTTACTGCTAACCTTCCGCTCGTTCGGAATACAGCAATATGCGGAGGCTCGGCAAATGTACGTTGGAACTCAGGTGGCAGCACGTAACGACGCGGATTTTGAGCAATGGGCGCAACTAGGCGTTATGAATGTCTGCTCCGATCCTCCAGGCAACCCGGCCGATTGGACAATCGACGATCTGAAGCGACACCGTGAGAAGGTCAATTCGTACGGAATCGAGCTCGACATGGTTCAGATTCCGCTGTCGTCTACGCCACTAGATCGTTCGCAGTCTCCGAACATCATGCTTGGCAAGAGCCCTGAACGTGATCGCGAAATCGATTCGATCCAGAACATCATTCGAATGTGCGGCGAAGTGGGCATTCCGGCGGTCAAGTACAACATGAACATCATAGGCATCCCACGCTCGGAGCGTGAGGAAGGTCGAGGCGGATCTTCAAACTCGACTTTCCGTTGGTCGAAGATGAATCAAGACGACCCACCAACAATTGCCGGCGTTGTTGGAGTCGAGGATAACTGGGAACGCATCGAGTATTTCCTGTCGCGAGCGGTACCAGCAGCTGAATCGGCCAAAGTGCGCTTGGCTTGCCACCCGCACGATCCGTATACGCCAGACGGCTACATGGGTGTGACTCGTGTGCTCGGAACTATCGACGGCATGAAGAAGTTTGTGCAGATGCACGAGAGCGAGTACCACGGTCTGAACTTCTGCCAAGGTACTGTCACTGAGATGCTCGACGACCCCGGCAAAGAAATCGCCGACGTTATCCGATGGTTCGGTAGCCGAAACAAGATTTTCAACGTTCACTTCCGTAACATTCGCGGTCACAAACTCGACTTCATGGAAGCGTTCCCAGACGAGGGAAGCATCGACTTCTCGGAGATCATCAAGG
Organism: Chloroflexota bacterium; assembly: GCA_018649665.1. Classification (GTDB taxonomy): domain Bacteria; phylum Chloroflexota; class Dehalococcoidia; order Lucifugimonadales; family Lucifugimonadaceae; genus Lucifugimonas. The sequence continues at coordinate 13,331 of JABIHL010000135.1, forward strand.
TCTACCAAGAGGTTGGATACAAGTACATGTTGATGCCCGACCATGTGCCGTGGATCAGCGGTGATGATCCTCAAGGAACTGCGTTTGCGTTCTGCTACGGCTACATTTCGGCGTTACTACAGGCAAACGGCGAGCCACGTAAGCAGCCTTGGGTAACGAAGGCTCCTAAGGGCGATGGCGCCTGGTAGATCGTCGTTTAGGCTTAGCCGAATAGTGATCGTTCGGCGATGTGATTCGAGAAGGTTCGGATAGTTGAACGTTTCTGCTGAATCAATAGTCGAAGCTCTACTGTCGGTCGGATACCAGATCGAACAGTGGAGCCTTCTTGGATCCGGTCAGAACAGCATCGCTATTCTTGCGAACGGTGAGTGGGTGTTTCGGTATCCGCTTCATCGTGCTGCTGCCGATTCGATGGAACTGGAAGTCGCTGTTTTGCGCTCTGTGCACGGTCGGCTCCCCGTATTCACGCCCGATCCCGAAATATTCGTAGAAGTAGCGGGTCTTGAATGGCGCGTGATGGCATATCCGTTTATTGCTGGTCAGGTCTTAGGCGTAGATCAGATAAACGAGTTGAGTGGATCAACACTTTCGCGGCTCGGTAAGGATCTTGGCAGATTTCTTACGACACTTCATTCAACGCCGACTTCGCTCTTCAGTGGTTCAAATCTACGAGACAAAGACGGAAATCAACGGTGGGCTAGTTTCACGGAAGATGTCCGTGGCATCTTGAAGCCCAGAATTACTTCTTCGGACTGGAAACGCTCGAATCGAAAGCTCGGCAAATCGGTCGAGAAGATTAGTCGATTCCAGTACGAACCCGTATTGCGTCACGGCGACTTTGGGTTCGGGAATTTTGTTTTCGACGGTCGTTCACGCTTAGCGGGAGTTATCGATTTCGGTAGCGCTGGACTTGGCGACCCTGCAGTGGATATCGCGGCGCTGAGTGCAACGAACGGTCCCGGCGATTCGATGATAGATCACGTTCGCCAGGCATATCCATTAACCGACGAATTATTGCAGCGAGCACGTATATATCGCGACACGTTTCCTCTCCAGCATGCGTTGTTGGGTGCAAAAAGTGACGATGAGCTGGCAATTAAAGAAGGTATCGACAGCTACCTGAACGAATGACGGGGTAGTTTCGATTAGTTGGTGGTATTTGGATCCGACGGTGAGTAGTTATCACAGGCTGAGCGGAGCAATTATTATCAGAGTGCGAGATACTGAATCCCATTCGACTCGGCTCAGGGCAGGCGAGTTCAACATGACATTTGCCTAGCAGGCTTAGGCAAGAAGGATTTTTACGTGGTGCATCAGGAAGAAACAAACGACCCAGTCGCTTACCGATCGCATGTGCGAATCGAGCGAGTGAAAGGTCCAATACGTCGGGCGTTTGTTCCGGCTCACGAAGGCCCTGTCATGCTAGGTGTTCACTCCGAAGTTGCCGAGCACTACGGAGTCGACAACAACGTCGTTGATCCTTACACAACTACTCTCGACTATGTGATCGCCGCTGCTGCTGGCTGAATGACCGGAACATTTGGCGGTGCCCTTGAGGC
>JABIHL010000012.1 GCA_018649665.1 Chloroflexota bacterium
CAATCCGTTCATTCAGCGTGATTACGACTACTGCATTTCATGTTTCCGTTGCACCAACGTATGTAACGACTGGGAACAGGCCGGGGCGATCACTGTAGAAGGACGTGGGCAAGACAACTCGATCGCTTCGTATTTCAATAATCAATTACTCGAATCGCCGTGCACCTTCTGCGGACAGTGCATCAACACCTGCCCTACTGGTGCACTCACCGACAAGAAGATTGTCGGAACGACCAAAGCTGAAACCTTAGAGCGCACAAAATCCGTCTGCCCATACTGCGGGGTTGGTTGCGGGATTCATCTTCTTACCGAAGACGGAGAACTCAAAGGCACTGAACCAGATTTCGATGCACCAAGTCGTGGATCGCTCTGCGTGAAGGGACAATTCGCCTCTTGGGAGTTCGTGAAAAGCGGAGAACGACTCAAGTACCCGTTGATCAAGGAGCATGGATCGTTCAGGCGAGCTTCTTGGGATGAGGCGCTCGACCTGGTCACAAACCGTTTCACCGAAATTCGAGATGAAACGGGTCCGGATTCACTGGTTTGCTGGTCATCGGCACGAACGGTAACCGAAGCGAACTACTTGATGCAGAAGTTCGCTCGAATAGGTATCGGTACGAACAACATCGATAACTGCTCTCGCACCTGACACGCTCCAACGGTCGCCGGTATGGCGGTCATGGTTGGTAAGGGTGCGATGACGAATTCGATCGAAGAGTTGGCAGGCACAGATCTGCTGCTTGTCGCAGGTTCGAACACGACCGAGGCTCACCCGGTGATTGCGCTTCGAATGAAACGCGCTGTTCGAAATGGCGCGAAGTTGATCGTTATTGATCCTCGAAAAACCGAGCTCACAAAGTGGGCTACGCGCCATTTACAGATCAACATCGGCACCGACATCCCCCTATTCAACGCCTTCGCACACGTGATGATCAAAGAGGGTTTGTACGATCTCGAATATGTCGAAAAACGCACCGAGGGTTTTGAAGAGTTATCGAAACACCTTGAGATTTACACTCCCGAACTCGCTGCTGAAATTTGTGGCGTGCCTGCTGAGGAAATCGTCGCAGCAGCACGTGAATATGCAGCGGCATCGGGAAAAGCTGCCATTTGCTACACACTTGGAATCACTGAACACTCCTGCGGATCACACAACGTTCAGTCAGTCGCCAATCTTGGGATGCTGGGCGGAAATTTCGGCAAACCAAATGCCGGTGTGAACCCGCTCCGTGGTCAAAATAACGTGCAAGGTGCGTCTGATTCAGGGGCGTTGCCAACGGACCTTCCGGGATATCAAAAACTCGAGCGTCTTGAGGTCAGAGAAAAGTTCGAGAAGGCGTGGAATTCTGAGCTTCCAAAACGTCGCGGAATCACGAAGATAACGGCGATGGATCAGATGCTCAGGGGCAACGTTCGGGGCGTCTACATAATGGGAGAAAACACCGTAATTTCCGACCCCAATACTAACCACGCTCAAGCAGCGCTCGAAGCAGCCGAGTTCATCGTGGTTCAGGACATCTTCATGACCGATACAGCGAAGATGGCAGACGTGGTTTTACCCGCTGCTTCGTTCGCTGAATCCGACGGTACTTTTGCCAACAGTGAACGGCGCGTTCAGCGGGTTCGAGCGGCGATAAGCCCGGTCGGAGAATCTCGTACAGATGTCAACATTTTGCTCGACCTTATGAGTCGCTTTAACATCGATCAAAATCTCGAAAATTCGAGCGATGTTTGGGACGAAATGCGGAGTCTTTCTCCATTGTTTGGGGGCATCTCTTACGAGCGGCTCGACAACGAAGGAGGGATCCAGTGGCCATGCCCTACTGAAGACCATCCCGGCACCGAATTTCTTCACAAAGACGAGATGGATTCAGGGATGCCGGGATACTTCGCACCCGTCGACCACATCCCGCCTGCCGAGCCGACCGATTCGGAATTTCCGCTGATACTCACGACCGGCAGACGTCGATCGACTTATCACACAGGTACACAAACAGGCCGTGCGAGCGGGTTCGACCTGCTGGTGCCATCAGAGTTAGCCGAGATTCATCCCGATGATGCAGATCAGATGGAGTTATCTGATGGCCAGATGGTCACGATCAGCTCACGGCGAGGAACAGTCGAAGTCCCGATCAAAATCACTGATCGATCTCCACACGGCACGGTATTCATGAGCTTTGCGTTCCCTGAGTTAACCCAGACAAATCGCCTGACCTCAGACGCCTACGATTTCATCACCGAAACGCCCGAATTCAAGGCGTGCGCAGTTCGAATTGATGCGATATCAGCGGCAACCTCGGATGCGATAGCTGCCGGAGATTAGAGACGAATCGTCCTAGTCTTGGCGTGGACTCATTTGTGAAGACCAAAAGCTAGGATCGCCGATTGCCGGGAAGTCGATCAGTTCAATCGTTCCCTGAACTGCAGCGCCCTCGGCAAACGCCGAGATATTTGCTGCAACGTACTTC
>JABIHL010000136.1 GCA_018649665.1 Chloroflexota bacterium
CCAAGCGGGATGGCCGCCGTGAAGCGTTCTCGCCCGACAAGCTGGAGAAGTCGTTACAGACAGCTTGTGCCAAGAGGCCCTTGGAGGTCGGCGCCATTTCGAAGATGGTTGTCGATATAGAAAACGAGTTGCACAAACTCTCGAAAGCTGAAGTGGAAGCGAGAGTTCTCGGAGAAATGTGCGTGGAACGTCTGAAAGTTCTCGATCGAGTCGCCTACATAAGGTTCGCCTCGGTGTATCGAGATTTTCAAGACGTCGATTCCTTTACTAAAGAGGTAGAGGCACTGACCGATCCCGAACCCGATGGTGCTGGGTCAAAAAGCCAATTACGGCTAATAGATGATGATGTCCCCCGGCTGGCTCAAAGAGGCCGCCGCCGGAGGGCAAGGCAGAACTAATCCCACTGCCTAAGTACTCCGGGTCGATCGGCGGCAGTTACAGCAGAACTGTCAGGGCTGGCGGCTAATACAAAACCACATAAAACGCACGAAAAGAAGATAGATGACAACCACGCAGGACACACACATGAGCACGAACGGCACTACCTCAACAGAAGAATTCACACCAGCAGTGATTTCAGATAACGCACGTGTGGTTCTGGATAAACGCTATTTGCAAAAGAACGATGCAGGGGACATTATCGAAGACCCGGAAGGCATGTTCCGCCGTGTCGCCAAGTCTCTCGCTGCGCCAGAGTTCAAGTACGAAAAGACTCCTGACGAAGTAGCTGTTATTGAAGAGAGCTTCTTCCAGATGATGGCAAGTCTCGAGTACCTGCCTAACTCGCCAACGATGATGAACGCAGGAACAGGCGCGGGAACTCTTTCAGCATGTTTCGTACTTCCGCTTACCGACAGCATGGAAGGCATCATGGGTGCTGCTCACGATGCAGCAATGGTTCAAAAGTTCGGTGGTGGAACCGGATTCTCTCTCTCAGCACTTCGCCCAACTGGTGCAGGCATAGCAACCACTCACGGCAGGGCATGTGGTCCTATCCAGGTTCTGCGACACCTTTCTTCGGTTTCAACTCTGGTAACTCAGGGTGGCAAGCGAGACGGTGCGAACATGGCGGTGATGGATGTTCACCACCCCGATATTCTCGAATTCATCGACTGCAAACAGGTTGAAGGTGAAATCCACAACTTCAACATCTCTGTCGGCGCATCCGACGAGTTCATGCAGGCTGTGAAGGACGACACAACGTACGCATTGCGTGCGCTGAAAGACCCTTCGGATCTTGATAGTGGAATGGTTGAAGTCGACCGACTCAACGCTCGTGAGGTCTTCAGCAAGATCGTCTACGGTGCGTGGAGAAATGGCGAACCGGGAATGATCTTCTTGGACGAAGTAAACCGGAACAGCCCGGTTCTTCACCTCGGACGAATCACTGCTACCAACCCTTGTGGCGAGCAGCCGCTTCTTCCGAACGAATCTTGCAACCTCGGTTCTATCGACGTTGCGAAGTTCCTAGAATCTGACGAAGCCGGCATGACCGACCTCAACTGGGATCGACTTGGTGAGACTGTTCGAACTGCAACTCGCATGCTCGACAACGTTATCGATGCCAACAAGTACGCAGTCGAAGCCATCGAAACGATGACGCAGTCGACTCGCAAGCTCGGTCTTGGCCTAATGGGCTTCGCCGACATGCTTGTTCAACTCGGTATTCCTTACGACACTGAAGAAGCTGTTGAGCTTGGTCGCAAGCTGATGGCGTTCATTCGTGACAACGCCGACCAAGAGTCGATGGCGATGGCTGAAGAGCGCGGTGCGTTCCCAGCTTGGCACGATTCAGAAGCAGCGAAGCGTGGCGACAAGCCTTACCGCAACGCCTGCCGACTAACGGTTGCGCCTACTGGAACAATCTCGATGATCGCTAACGCATCCAGCGGTATCGAGCCAATATTCGCACTAGCGTTCCGCAAGCAGAACATCCTTGAAGGCAAGACTCTGTTCTACGTAGACAAAAACTTCGAACGAATCTCGAAGGAACGTGGGTTCTACAGTGAAGACCTGTTGGAGTTCCTATCCGACGGTGGTTCACTGCAAGAACGTGATGATGTGCCAGATGACATCAAGCGACTATTCCATGTTGCTTCCGATATTTCACCTCGTGACCACGTTCTGATGCAGGCTGCTTTTCAGGAAGCTACCGATGCTGGAATTTCCAAGACGGTCAACTTCCCTAACGAAGCAACTGTTGAAGATGTTGAAGATGCGTACTTACTTGCCTGGGAGACTGCCTGCAAAGGAATTACTGTCTACCGAGCTGGTTCACGTGAGAAGGAAGTTCTCACTGCCGGTACAACCGACCGCCAACAATCGGAGCCAGCTGCTTCAGTATTCGAATCCCAAGGTATTCCGCAGTACATCACTCCAGCCGAGCGACCTGCAATGCTCAACGGAATTACACGTCGGGTACGCACAGGTCGTGGAAACCTGTTCGTTACCGTCAACATGTCTAGCGACAATCGCCCGTTCGAAGTGTTCGCTACCCACGGTAAGGCCGGTGGTAACGATGCTGCGATGGCGGAAGCCGTTTCTCGAATGGCATCACTTTCACTTCGATCAGGCATCGACCCTGTCGATGTATCGGAGCAGCTCCGTGGTATCACCGACGTTCCTGCGTGGGACGAAGGTGAAATGATTCGTTCGGTTCCAGACGCTATCGCATCTGTGCTCGACCGTATCAACAACGAAGCCACTGCTTTGCCTACTCAGGAGCAGCTCGGTGAAGCCGAATCCAGTCAGGCTGGCATGTTCAGCCGCCCAACACCAGTTGAGATTGGTTTGCCTACAGCTCAGGCTGTTCCGATGATGGGACAGGAGCAAAAGGTTGCCGTTCCAGTTGGTGCACAGGCGGGCGAACTTTGCCCAGAGTGCTCATCGACAGTTGCACACGTTGAAGGCTGCTTGAAGTGCTTCTCGTGCGGCTACAGCAAGTGCTAGGCACTTTGTTTTCGAAAAGCTAAAAAACGCCGGACAGGAAATTCTGTCCGGCGTTTTTTTATAGTCTAATTTTCCACCTAAACATTCCGAGGGTTCGATCCACTATTACTCAAAACAAACCGAACTTACCCACTTACAAATCAAGCCACCCTCTATTCGAGGCGGCGATGAAATTGAACCGAGCGAATGAACATTTGCAGGCTCTAAACGCTGAGGCTAATGGTTTTCTTGAGAATATTTTCATAAATGCGACGATTGAACAGGCGGAAGGCGGTAACTTCTACTTATACCGACTCGAAGGCGCCCAGGTTCCACCTCGAAGATTTGGACTGATTATCGGCGACTTTGCAAATAACCTCAGATCTTGCCTCGATTACATAATCTGTCAGCTCTCATTGTTAGACAAATCGGGAAGAGGATGTGATGAATCACCGCGGACGCAATTTCCAGTGATATCTCCGAAAAACGATTGGAACAGTAAATCTACCCAACGAATGATTCAGAGGCTTTCTACACCGATGCGAGATATCGTCGAGTCATTTCAACCTGATTACTCAAACAGCAATCATCGACAAAATCCGTTATGGCTTATAAATACACTTTCGAATACAGACAAGCATCGCAACATCAATATGTCCCCGCTAGCAATTGAGTGGCGAATCAAGCCGACTTGGAACCCAGCATTCAGTAAATCACTCATAGAATTGCGAATTCCCACATCCGATTATCTTGACGGACAATTCAATGAAACTCCTGAAGTGAGTATTGTGTTCAATCCGACCGGCGATGAAACGCAGGGAGAGCCGTTACAAGTACTGACGGAAATTCACGACGCCATAGTTCAAAAAATACTTCCAGCTTTCATACAATTCTTCCCAGACCACGCCCAATATGTCCGCTTCGGGGGTGATAGCGAATCACCTAGGTGACGTGAGACTGAATCAAGTTCAGCACGACAACACCCTCGGAGATAACAGATATCGCGGTAACCTATCTAATCTCCCATACAACTCCTACCGATCGAAATCCACACCCCCATGACAGACAAACCTCTTCTCGCAGTGACCATTGGCGATCCTTCAGGGATCGGACCCGAAGTAGTAGTGAAAGCACTTCAAGATCGATCGATGTACGACATCATGCGACCCGTACTTGTCGGAACCGTTGGCGTTGTGCAAAAGGCACTCGATGCGATCAAATCGTCGGACACTGTTGTTGGAGTCGATACACCAGCCGCCGCCAAGTGCGAGCCGGGAACAATCGAAGTCATCTCCCCTGCCGATTGGGAAGGTACTGAGTTTCCTGTAGGCAAGCACGACGCCGGATCTGGAGCTGCAAGCCACCTATGGGTGGAAGAAGCCGCAAAGATGTGTATTGCTGGCGATGTTGAGGGCATGGTCACTGCTCCGGTCAACAAAGAGTCGTGGTTCATGGGCGGCAGCAAAGACACCGGACATATGGAAGTGTTCAGGCGTCTATCGGGTTCCAACTACGTTGCAACGATGCTGGTTAGTGGCCCAATGCGATGCATGCACCTATCTACCCATAAATCTTTGGGCGAAGCGGTGAAGTACGTGACTACTGAGAACATCATGACGGCGACCCGACTTACTCAGAAGATGTTTAAAGAGTGGGGATTCGATAATCCTCGAATCGCTATCGCTGCTTTGAATCCGCACGCATCGGATAACGGACTAATCGGCAGCGAGGAAGCCGACGAGATCGCCCCTGCCGTCGCTCAGGCGATAGCCGAGGGAATCGATGCCAGCGGACCGCATCCTGCCGATACTGTGTTCAACAGTGCTTCAGCGGGCAAGTACGATGTTGTAGTTGTGATGTACCACGACCAGGGTCACATTCCTATTAAGGTGTACGGCGTTGAAGAGTCGGTTACCGTGAATCTTGGACTTCCGTTCCTTCGAACTTCAGTCGATCATGGGACTGCGTTCGACATTGCGGGAACGGGCATTGCTAGCGATGTCAGCATGATCGAGGCACTGAAGCTGGGCGCTTCACTTGCGTCGAAAAAAGGACTCTCAACGTAACCTCACGTTCAGAGAGACACTAAAAGTCAGTACTAACTTCGTGGGCTATCCCCGCAGAGTCGTACGTATAATCGGAACTCAGGTCGTAGAATCCCAGCCTTTCGGGAAACGAACTGAGAGCAAGAGAAAAATTTCGAATATGCGAATTGCATTCATAGGTGGCGGAGTAATGGCACAGGCCATCATCGCCGGAGTTAAAGATGCGGGTCTTGATGCCAGCATCATCGTCGGCGAGCCTTTCGAGGTTCGACGTACATCGTTGGTCAACGACCTCGGAGTAGAGGCGACTGCGAGCAACAAGGAAGCCATTTCGGGCGCCGATATCATCGTGCTTGCCGTGAAACCTCAGCAGCTCGATTCGGTTGCGGCAGAGCTCAAAGGCGTGCTGAATTCGCAGCAGACCGTTATGTCGATCATGGCAGGCGTGAAGATGCATTCGATCGGCTTGAAGCTCGGTCACACCAAGCTCATTCGAGTCATGCCGAACACACCTGCTCAGATTCGCAAGGGAATCTCGGCGTGGCATGCTTCGGACGACGTCGATCAGACAACTATCGATTTTGTTGCAAGCATGCTCAAAGCTATCGGCGATGAACTGAAGTTCAGCGACGAGAAGAATATTGATATCGCTACAGCGCTGAGCGGAAGTGGACCTGGTTACGTTTTCGTGATGATCGAAGCTCTTTCCGATGCCGGTGTTGAGCTCGGACTTCCTGTTCACGTGGCACGGCATTTAGCTTCGCAAACGGTACTTGGCAGTGCTGCGCTTCAACGCGAGTCGGGCAAGCACCCGGCAGAACTGCGCAATATGGTTACCTCGCCGGGCGGCACGACGGCTGCTGGCTTGGCGGCTCTCGAAAACGGTGGCTTTAGGGCGATTGTCGCCGAAGCTGTTCGTTCGGCTTACGAAC
>JABIHL010000137.1 GCA_018649665.1 Chloroflexota bacterium
GAATGTCCCGAACGACATTCCGAGGGTGAGCAACGCTATGGCGATGTAAAACTGCCAAAGCGATTGCATTTGGCTCATATAGACGAAGCCACCGCCGGTAAGGAGAACGCCGAACGCCATCGCCTTGCGTGGTCCGTACTTGTCGAGAATTACGCCGACAAACGGTGAGATCATGCCGCTCTCGCCACGTTGGAGTGATATGGCTGCTCCAGTTACGCCTCTACTCCACCCGAATGTTTCTAATATTGGAGGGACGAACGCTTGGAATCCACGCCAGAAGATGGCAGATGTGTACCACTGGACTACTCCACCTGCTCCGACGATCCACCATCCGTAAAAAGGCTGTTTGAACGATTTCATCTGGCTGGTTCAATATCGGTGGGTTGAAAGGGCATACGTGGCGTTCTGGTGTTTTCTCGGTAGTGGGTGATTCGTGCATGATAGTCCCGTTGCGGGGTACTGCGGTTCAAATAACGACCAAACTGCTATTTTTCTCGTATGTTGTATCGCAGCGTTCACCCGAAATTGGCATGCGCGTATAGGCTTACGTTTTGAACAACTAGCGCCTATCGTTTTTACGAGGATATTTTCGAACTATTGCATGGTTCAGTAAAACTATTCACGATTTTTGGAATTCCGGTCGAGATTAATCCGACCTGGTTAATCGCGGTAGCGATCATCACTTGGTCGCTGGCAACAGCGGCCTATCCTGCGTTCTTCGGCTTTTGGTCGACTACCCAGTACTGGATTGCTGGGCTACTCACCACGTTATTACTGTTCACATCGGTGTTGGCACATGAGCTGGGTCATTCATTGGTGGCATTGTCGCAGGGGCTCAAAGTACACAGCATCACGCTGCTGTTATTCGGTGGTGTGTCCAGAATTCAAGGGGATGCGACTAGGCCACGTAACGAATTCTTAATAGCTTTCGCTGGTCCAGCGGTATCGCTCGTTATTGGCATTACGTTGGTCGGCTGGTGGGTGATGTTTGGGCCTGTGTACGAACAAGATGTAACTTTGTTCAACGGAGTCATTTTCTTTACAGGCTGGATGAACATCATGGTTGCCGGATTCAACATGCTGCCTGGTTACCCGATGGACGGTGGGCGTGTTCTCCGTTCCGCCGTGTGGAGCTTTACTGGCGATACCGTTCGTGCGACTAGGGTCGCCTACCTTGTGGGTAGGGCAGTCTTCTTCGTATTGATCGGATGGGGCGCTTGGCAGATGTTAAATGGTGACGTCTTCGGCGGAATATGGATTGCGATGATCGGCTGGTTCTTGATGTCGTCGGGGCGGAACGAAGTCGATGGCGAGAACGCAAACCGAGCTGAGCAGTCTGCCAAAGTAGCTGGTTCAGTTGATGGACTAGATTTCACTGTGGGTATGGCGACTCGGCAAATGCCGCCGATGTTGGAGGGCAGCTGGTCGGTTGAACAGATACTGCGTCAAGGTTTGCCGGGGAGTCCGACAGCATCGGTACCGGTGGCGAAGAACGGCGCGCTGGTTGGATTCATTGTTCGGCAAGATCTCGATGCTGTCCCACTTGAACGCCAAGGTGAAATTTCTATCGGCGAGCTGATGAACCCGGATAGCTTGCGAGTAATTTCTAAAGATGAATCGGTGCGAGAAGCACTAGGTTCAATGGATCGTCACAGCGTGAACCAGTTGGTCGTTATGGATAGCGATTACGTGGTTGGAATTGTGACTCGGGAAGATATCGTTCGAGCGCTTTTGCAGTTTCGACTAGCAGTCGAAAGATTTGACCCGACTGACACAGGAACGTCGGTCTAGCAGGTCGATTTAGCTGTTCGAAACGGCTTCTGGAAGCCATATAGCGAACGATGTACCGCCGCCGACTCCGTCTTCGACCCAGACTTTACCGTGGTGAAGTTCGACTATTTGCCGGACGATGGCGAGTCCCATTCCAGTTCCTGGAACACTGGTGTTGTTGAGCTGACTGTAAGGCTCGAACACTCGGTCACGTTCATCGTGAGGTATGCCGGGGCCTTCGTCGGTGACTGTGATTCGCAGGTCTTGCTCATCGACCCAAATATCAAGCGAAATATTCGTATTGGTAGGTGAGTATTTGCTGGCGTTTGTGAGCAGGTTCATGATGGCTTGTCGTAGCAGTTCGCGGTCGGCAGTGGCGAATTGATGTTCGTCAGGTGCGGTGACCGCTATTTTGTGATCTTGCCCTGTGGCGATCGGTTTGAACGACGTTTCGAGATCGTTCGCAAGTTCGGATATCTGGAATTTCGACGGCTTACTTTCGAAAGTTCCGGCTTGCATTTTAGAAATGTTGAGGAAGTCGTTTACCAACAGTGTGAGCCGGTCGGCATTTTGCTGAACTACCGAAATTCTCTCGACTTGATCGGGGTGAAGATTTCCGCGATCGTTCATGCCAAGTAAGTCGGCTAGTGCCACGACCGTGGTTAGAGGTGATTTCATCTCGTGCGAAAGCGAGACGATGAATTTTGATGCGCGGTCCTGCTCTTCTCTCAAGTTGAGTATTGCAGTTTCAGCCCGTGAGGCGGTTACCCTGTCGGTAATGTCGGACACGACTACCGTGGCAGATTCTGGCTGTCCATTAGGCGTGTGATTCGGTTCCACCCATGCGTCGAGAATGGTGCCGAAAATTTCGATTTCGAGTCGCCCGGAGTGACCTTCCAGCGCTCGGTTTAGAGCGTTAGATAGTCCGTCTATCTTGCGAGAGTAAGCGATGAAGTCGCGTCCGAGTAAGCGCTCGGGCACCAGCTTCAGTCCCTCGATACCGCGGCCTGCGACATCGGTCACGATGCCATCTTTGTCGACTGTGAGCACTAAAGCAGATGCATTATTCAGAATGGCTTCGAGATTTGGGCCGAGTTGTTCGAGAACCATCTGGGCCGACCCTTTGCTCTGGTTGGAGCCAGCAGGGATCGGTCGATTCAGTCGCTCTATCGAATTTTCTATTTCTGAAATGATCGAAGAGACCATTTTCTTTTCGAGAGCACCAAATCCTATAGGCGTCCGCGAAGCGCACATGAACATGGTGGTTACGATGCCGTTCAATCGAAGCGGGGCGCATATGGCAGACCGTAAACCGGCTCGGTACATCCATCTTCCTGCGGCTCTCTGGCCGGGAGCAGCGGATTCGAGATCAATTGTTACCGGGTTCGATAAAGCGAGGGTGGAAGGGATCAGCAATGATCGTCTTGAAACGCGGACGCCCGGTGCCAGTTCGGGAACATTTATTCCGTCGGTGATTTCGGTAGTTGAGTGGTCTTCTTCATGATCGACACTGCCAAAATAAATCCAGTCAGCGTCGAATAAGTTGCGTATCAACGATGCGATGCGAGGACTGCTGACAGGATTACTAGACCGCTCGGATCTGATTTGTTCAGTGACTCGACGCAGCATTTCAAGCTTGTTTAGGGTTGCTTCTGATTGTTCGAGCTGTCGAAGTGTTGCGACGACCGGAGAGCAGGCGATGGTTATTCCCTTGATCTGCGCGATTTCGGAAGAATCGAATCCAGAATTTTCCTGACTTGCTTCTACAAAACCGATAGTGCGATCAACGACTTTGATGGCGGTGCGGATTCGAGAGAATCTCTGTTCTTGGGTCTCTGGGTCGTTTATCTCTGTGATCTGTTCGATTTCGTCTGGTGACGTCCAAATCAGATCAAGCACATCATCGGACTGCTCGGTATCGAAACCTAGGAGCGCTCTGCCAGATTCGTCTTCTATGAAACCGATTTGTACTCGGGTGGCACTGGTGAGTTTCGTGATTTGAGTTGCGATTACACCACACGCCGAAACTAGCTCGGTGGCAGTTGAGATTGATTCAAGATACTCAGGTACCGCCGCCACCTGTTCATATTGAATTACGGATTCGATTGGAGCGGAGTTGCCGCCTGCGAATGCAGCCGTTAGCGCGGGAACGAAGCGGTTAGCAATCGACACTGAATCGGGCGTGTAGGCGGCGAATCGGGTCGAACCTAACACCACGACGGTTTGGTTTGAGTCGATTACAGGAATCGCCAACACCGATTCAATGCCGGCTGATTTCCATGCTGGCTCAGCCGCGTTTCTTCTTTCAGGCGAATAAGCGTTTTGCAGATTGTTAGTGAGCGCCAATGAAGATTCAATGGCTCGTGATTCGATTGGTCGTTTGTGCGTTACCGAATCGGTAGTTGGCTCGGTTTGCTGTACGACGAACTGTTGGTTCGGGTCGGCACTGATTAGTTCATGCGTTGTGAATAAACCGTTGACCCCAACTCGTAGAGCGACAACGTCGTAATCGAAAAATGGCTTGAGCAGATCGGCGATTTTGGCGAGAAGTGATTTTGGCTCGCCGGTGACGTTGGTATCACTGCCTGTCGAGCGCGTGATGAGTCGTGAAGCCGCTAGTTGCGATTCGTCGCGCTCGGCGATGGCGATTGCATTCGAACGCGATGCCGACAGGCTCAGGAGGCTGGCAATGGTTTTTGCAGTGTCGATCTGCGCATCGTCAAAGTCGATCGGTCGAATCGAAAGAGCAAGAAGCATTCCAGCGGCGCCTGTTTTGCCGGGTATGGCGAGTGCAACTGCTGACCGATATTGCTCGTGCGCACCTACAGCCGATAACGAGTTGAACTGGGATGGATCGGTATCAATGATTTTGACTGGCGAATTTACATCGACCGGCGACATCCAGTCCGGTAGCCAGATTCCGGCGTCGATCACGGCCGATTCGATTCCCGAAATTGCACGCACCGATTTACCACCGAAAGCGTCGACGTAATCGATGATGAGCACGGCGTCGGCGTCGAGCTCGGTGCGGAGTGTTCGAGAGGCGTTCTATTGGAACACTGGAACCGAATTGTTCGATGCGGCGAGAGTCGCAAGTTCTACGACAGTGAGAGAGTTACGAGGTGCCAGTCTGTCTTCAGACGAAGAGATCGAGCTGCCCTGTGGAGCTGAGAAACCTTCGGCATCGGTGGCAGAGTCTAATGAGTCTGCACCGTTTGCATTTGGCGACTGATTGGTTGTGTGTTGCTGACTACTGCTCACAACTAAAAATGGATTCTCTCTGTTGGTTGTATATTCGTGCGGCGCATACGGGGAGCGCGACTAGTTCACCGTACACGGAACCGGTATTTCACTTGCCAGAAGATTTTGTACGAGTTTGCCGCAACTACGGGTGAGTTGGAATTGGCCTAGTTGAATGGGATGAAGGGCTAGAGGTCGATTACGGCGCGGCGGTGGGTGCCGATGCCTACGAGAGTATCGCCGTACTTCGTTTCGACTTTGAAACGCAGTTTCTTCCCATAGATTTTGATGAGCGTTGCTGTGGTTTCGACTGATTCACCAGCGGGTGTTGGGGCGATGTGTTTGACGTCGACATGGAACCCAACGGATGCTTCCACTACGCCTTGGACCGCTTCCACGCAGGCGATCTCCATCTCCATAATCATCGCTGGGCTTGAGAGAACGGAATGTTCGTCTTTGCCGGTGGGGCTGTAGAGATGGCTGCCCTCGACTACGAGTGTTCTTGTAGCCGAGAGCCCTAGTTCGAGTCCGTCTTGAATCTCAGACATGTTTACGCTGATCCAACGCTGGCTAGAGAGCGATGATGCCGTAGCCGGCGTCGACTGGGATGATCGCTCCGGTGATGCCCGTCGACATATCACTAAGCAGGAACAGAGCGGTGTCGGCGACTTCCTTGTGATTGATGTTGCGTCCCAACGGAGATCGCTCTCGGTGGGCACGAGTCATGTCACGGAAGCCGGGGATGCTGCGGGCTGCGAGCGTTGGTAGTGGACCTGCTGAAATAGCGTTGACTCGAATGTTCTGGGCCCCGAATTCAACGGCAAGCTGGCGTGCTTCGTTTTCAAGAGCAGCTTTCGCGGTGCCCATGATGTTGTATCCGGGGTAGACCCTCTGTGACGCATCAAATGTGAGCGTGATAGCCGAACCACCCGATTCGCCAAACAACGGTGCTGCCTTGCCGACGACCGGCATGAGCGTGTACGCGCTGGTTTCGAGAGCTGTTCGGAATCCTTGGAGATTGGTATCGGAGAAGTTTCCGCCGAGGTCGTCTCGATCGGCGAAGGCGATGCAGTGGACTACGAAGTCGATCTCGCCCCATTCGCTCTTGATGTGGTCGTAAACAGACTGAACTTGCGCATCGTCCGTGGCGTCGCATTCGATAAGCATTGGGTTGTCTAGGTCTGCGGTGGCTTTTTCAATCGGTGCTTTCAGTCGCTCGTTTAGATAGGTGAAGGCAAGTTCGGCACCTGCTTCTGCGAGTCGTTGAGAGATGGCCCATGCGATGCTGCGTTGGTTGGCAACGCCCCATATGACGCCACGTTTGCCTTTGAGATCGATCGATACTGCCATTGTTGCTTCTTCGCCTTCCGCTCACAAAACTAGCCGGTCAATTTGGATGAACCAAATGTAACAGCCGCCCGGTATTCGCAGGCGGCCGAATGGTTTGTTGTCGTTCTTTCCAAATGGTGATTTCACCCTCAACCTAGCCTTCTCCCACTGGGAGAAGGGATAGGAAGAAGCGATTCTTCGGGTTTACCAGTTCGTGTGCGATCCATCGGCACGGTGTGGGTGCGGAGCTTCCCAGAACGCAAATGGTTCAGTGAGCTTGCTTTCGTCTACATCAACACCAAGTCCCGGTCGGTCGTTGACGACATAGCCGCTGCCATTGAATTCGACCTGCTCCGTAAAGACGCTTCGGTCGATATCTTCGGCACGTTCCATGTTGACTTCGAGCCACGCGAAGTTCGGAACCGCGGCTGCCAGGTGGACAGATGCTGCGGTGCAGATCGGGCCGAGTGGGTTGTGGGGCATGAGATCGATGTAGTGAGCTTCTGCCCATCCAGCGACCTTCATAGACTCGGTGAATCCACCGACATTGCAGATATCGACTCGTACGTACTGAGTGATTCCTCGTTCGATATAAGGGAGGAACTGCCATTTTGACGCGAACTCCTCGCCGATTGCGAACGGAACATCGGTTAGCTTGCGAAGTGCTTCGTATGCTTCTGGTGATTCGTCACGAATTGGCTCTTCGAGAAAGTCGAGAGTGTGCAAAGGCATCATCTGGCAGAACGAAGCAGTTTCGGCTGGTGACAATCGGTGGTGATAATCGACACCGAGAATTGCCTGATTCCCGAGTACTTCCCGCGTCTTGATCAGCCATTCGGCGGAGTTCGCAATTGATTCGCGTGGCTCAAAGAGTCCACCGCTTTGGATGTCCATGTTGTCGTACGACAGTCGGAATGCGTTTATTCCTCTGCCCATGAACTCTTTGGCCTGTTCGATCATGTCGGGACCGTAAGGACCCGCGGTCGTGGCGAATACAGGTACGGTGTGGCGGTGCTTGCCACCGAGGAGTTCGTACACGGGTACGCCGAGCTTCTTACCGACAATGTCGTGAAGCGCTAGATCGATGGCTGAGATTGCAGCAGTAAGCGTGCGCCCGCCTTCAAAGTACTGGCTTCGGTACATCTCTTGCCAGAGAGCGCCTCGTGCCATTGGGTCTTTTCCAATGAGGAATTCACGGTAGTGTTCCATGATTCCTTTCACGCCGAGCTCACGACCAGAGAAGCCTGATTCTCCCCAGCCGTATATGCCTTCATCGGTTTCGATTTTGACTAGCATCTGGTTTCGTCGACCGACCCAGACTGCGAATGGTTTTACATCTGTAATGCGCATCGTGAATTACTCCGGGCGTCACTGCCGTGACTTGGTCGTCGCGGCAATCTACCCTTCCCCTAGCCCCTTCCCGAAGGAAGGGGAACTAATGTTGTCGTTAAATGTTAATTACCAGTTGGTGTGTGATCCGTCGTTTCGTTTTAGGTGAGGCATTTCTGAATATCGGAACGGCTCGGTGAGAGATTCCTCATCGACTTCGACGCCGAGTCCGGGTTTGTCGAGAACTGTTACCTTGCCGGGGACGATCTCGGGTTGAACAGGGAAGACTTCTTTCGAGTAGAACCCGTTGTCTTCACCGGCTGATTCTCGAATTTCGAGCCATGAGAAGTTTGCTGCTGCCATGCTCATGTGGGCCGTAGCAGCGACGCAGATGGGACCGAGCGGGTTATGCGGCATGAGATCGATGTAGTGGGCTTCCGACCAGCCGACGACTTTCATCGCCTCGGTAATTCCGCCAACGTTGCAGATGTCGACTCGAATGTAGTTGGCTAGTCCTTTTTCGATGTAGGGAAGGAACTGCCATTTTGAGGCGAACTCTTCACCAAGGGCGAACGGCATATTGGTCATCGTTCGAAGGGCTTCGTATGCTTCGGGGGTTTCGTCTCGAATCGGCTCTTCTAGGAAATCTAGAGTGTGATTGGGCATCATTTGGCAGAACGAGGCGGTTTCGGCGACCGAGAGCCGGTGATGAAAGTCGTAGCCGATTACTGGTCGAAGTCCCAGCACTTCTCGTGCCTTGATTAGCCCTTCGGCTGCGTTAGCAATCGCTTCTCGTGGTTCGTAGGTTCCTTCAGATTCTGGCTCGTAATCTCGGTGAAGTCGGAAGCAGTCGAAACCTTCGGCGATCATCCTTTGAGCAACATCGATCATTTCTTCAGGGGAGTTTCCTCCGCCAGTTGCGAACGTTGGTACGTAGTCTCGCTGTTTGCCGCCGAGCAGTTCGTAAACCGGAACGCCTAGTTTCTTGCCGACAATATCGTAAAGAGCGATATCTATTGCGGAAATTGCGGCCGTTAGCGTTCGACCACCTTCGAAGTACTGGCTACGATACATTTCTTGCCAGAGAGCACCACGCGCCATAGGGTCTTTCCCTATTAGGAACTCTCGGTAGTGCTCGACGATGCCCTTTACGCCCATTTCTCTACTAGAGAGTCCTGACTCACCCCAACCGTATATGCCTTCATCTGTTTCCACTTTGACCAGCATTTGGTTTCGTGTACCAACCCATACAGGGAATGGTTTGACGTCGGTAATTCGCATTGATGAAGAGCCTTTGTATCGGGTGAGTAAGTTTTCGAGAAATGATTGTCGCCGAAAAAGATTGTTCTCGTTGATGGTCGGTGTCAAGAGCGTTCGGGTTGGAGTAGGCAGCAGCAGCAGTCAACCGAGCATGACTATGGAGCGCGAAACGAGTCAAAGAACGACACCGACTGAAGTTCACGAAACGTCTTCGGGTAGATCAGATCGTTGGGCTGTCGTGTTGCTCGACGACGATCATCATTCGATGGATTATGTGATCTGGGCGCTGCTCAAGACGATTCCCGATATGTCGACTGCTGACGCATCACTGGTGATGCTCGAAGCACACAACACGGGCAAGGGTGTGGTGACGCTGTGTGGTCGTGAGTTGGCGATGTCGTATCGAAACGCTTTGCGGGTTCTTCAACTTGGTTGCGAGGTCGAACCCGGCTGGTAGTTCTAGGATCTGCTTCAACATTCGAACCGGGTTACCGAGATAACGGCTCATTAGGACGACCCTCATATTTTTGCGAATGGTAAAGGAATGGTGTGGGGCAATCTCAATGGCATGGTTGGCCGCGGGCAGCCCGCCAGATGAGTTCGCGTGATTGCCCACATTGGCAGTGAACCCATCGGTGCGGCTGGGCGATTCAATAAGGGCAGTAGGTGAATAGACCAGGCGGTAATCATTGATATATGGCCCGTCGAACCGGACTGCTTGTGAAGGCAACGATGGTTGATTGGCTACATGATTTACACGCCACCCAGGGTTTATCGACATGAAAAATCCGGGATTGGTTGAGGAGCCAGACCATATGTTTAGGACATTCACAGGACAATCGTCAGAGCGCGGTATTACTGGGCTAGAGACGGCGATCATCCTGATTGCGTTCGTTGTTGTAGCTTCGGTGTTTGCATTCACCGTGCTTTCAACCGGTATTTTTGCTTCGGAGAGGTCGAAAGAGACCATCTTCGCAGGTATCCAAGAGACTAAGAGTTCTCTTGAGCCACGTGGTGCCGTTGTTGCTTACAAGGCAGATCGCGGTGGCACGGACACTATCTACAAAGTGTCATTCATTGTTTCTAATGCTGTTGGTGGAGAGCCCGTCGACCTGACAGCCCCTTACACAGCAGATGGTGCGCTAACAGATCCTGATGTCAGTAGTGGTGCCGAGTACAAGACAGTTGTTTCATACAACGACCAGAACCAATTCATGGGCGATGTTCCATGGACTGTTAGCTGGCTCGGAAACAGCAACGAGGATGCACTGCTTGAAGAGGGTGAGAAGGCCGAAATTAGTGTGTGGTTGCTCATTCGAGATACTACACAGGCAATTTCGTCTGGAACTGCAACCAGCTATTGGACTGCTGATTCAAACGGTGCGAACGGAATTCTTTCTTCGGGAACTATTCTCGAGAAGAACGACAAGTTCTCGCTCACTCTAAGCCCGCCAGATGGTGCAACCCTGAACATCGAACGAAACCTGCCCCCTCGACTCGATGCGATCATGGATCTCAAGTAAATATAGATAGTTCGGCTTGGAACCCGTTTAGGATTTTTACCCCAAATCCCTTATCTGGTCCCGGTTTCCAAGTCTTCTAATAAAGAATCCGCTCTCTGCCCCGAGAGCGGACTCTTTATTTAATTGCGTTATGGGCATTCGAATTTTCGGTCCGCGCTTGCGGTGAGGCGAATCGGTGTTTAGGGTTCTGTCGTCGAACTTTCTTTATGTGTAAATGGTCTAATTCTTCCAGCATCGCCGGGCGTCTTGCCAATCGAATCTGAAAGTTACGACGGAATCGAATTCACTTGGTGTTTTACCAAGAACAAGGAACTATTTTTTAGATGCAAGATCCCAAAGACATCCAAGACTTCAAGCGACCTTCTAAAGAGTTGATCGCAAGGCTTTACGAACACGTAAGCAGTGCGACTGCTGCTGGTGACTTGAACAAACTCGGCGTTTCCCGCTGCTTCATCCCAGGGCCTACTCCTTACACACCGGGTAAGAAAATTGTTGGCCCGGCTGCAACGCTTCAGTTCATGCCAAAGCGTGAGGATGTGTACGTCGATGGCGAGTACACAGACCCCGAGCTACAGCTTCACCGCCACGCTCTTTATGGCACAAAGGATGGCGACGTTATCGTTGTCGATGCTCGAGGAAGTATGACGAGTGGTGTATTTGGCAACATGATGCTGACTTACTTCCAAGGAGCTGGCGGAATTGGTGTAGTTATCGACGGCTGCATTCGTGACTTCCCAGAAGCTCCTGAAGGATTGGGACTGTGGCTTAAGGGCGTAACGCCTAACTTCCACACTCAGACCGAGATATTCCCTTATGCAGTGAATGTTCCGATTGCGGTTGGTGGCACGTACGTTGCGCCAGGCGACATCATCATCGCCGATGATGACGGTGTTGTTGTTGTTCCTATTCACCTTGCAGAGCAGCTTGCCGAGATGGGGCAGGTTCATGCAGAGTGGGAAGAATTCAGCAGGCAGAAACTTGAAGCTGGCGGAGATCTACGTCTCTACTACCCTCTTTCGGACGAGGCACGACCTGAGTACGAAGAGTGGAAGAAAGCTAACGGCAAGTAATAGCCGTTCGTTTGATCTGAACTGATCGATTTGGAAAAGCCCGCTGGTTTTGTCAGCGGGCTTTTTTCGTTCGCGTGTGTGGATGTGATCGAGCGATGACTATTCAGCGCTTTGCTGGCGGAGGTTGTTGCCTAGCAGGGCGGCTAGTACCCCCATTAGCAAGAAGAACGTTGCCCTTATTGGCAGTTCGGTCATAGCGCGGTCGGTAGGGTCGAAGAATGCGATTATGTTGACTGAGTACCAAGCGGTTAGTAGGACGGCGTATACGATTCCGACGAGCGGCTTTGAGCGATATACGAATGTCAGTATCACGAGCGGGAAAATTAGCCACATTTCGCTAGTGGAATTTAGGTCGGCAGAGGCTCTGATGGCAAGGAACGATACTACGAGAAGAAGGGCGGTATCTATTGCCGATCCTAGTAGCGCAGTGCGTTGCGCTGGGATGCGATTCGACTTGTTTGATGATCGAAGCCAAATGTTAGTTATGAGCATCACGACGATAGCCGCAATTGCGATCTCCCAATACGGCAAACGCTCTCGACTCGCAAACATCACTAGGGCAAGCGGTATCGCTGCGATCAACCTGAATAGGATCACACCGTTTTCTATGTGAACGGAAGTAGCGAATAGCTTGGTGCTCAGTCGATCGGCTACTGAAATTCTTTTTGAATATGTCGTGTTTGCCGTGTTCATCGTCGCCAAGGTATATGGCGTTATCTGTTATGTGGGTGTTGGCGAGGTAGAAGTTTTACTCCTAATCTTGACCGTGATGAACCTTCCACATATTTTCGAGTACTATTTTGTTGTTTGTTCAACAACCGGCATGATGCGATAGGCAAAGTGGTTGCCAAACCGGCTTGATTTGGTTTTGCTGTGCGCTCTTTGGATGTTTGTATTTAAATGAAAAAAGCGTCTCGATCCAAACGGATCGAGACGCTTTTTAGTTCGAAATGGTACCCCTGGCGTGAATCGAACACGCGGCACATGGTTTAGGAAACCATTGCTCTATCCACTGAGCTACAGGGGCATGGCTATCTATTCTAAGTTGAGATTGTGGTTATTGGCAGTACGAACTCGGAATTGATGTGGTTTTTTGTAAACGCCAAGTGTTTATTGACTGGTCGATGCGCTCACCGATTCGGGCATACGGAAAATTAACCGCCGACTAAGAGCCAGAGTCCCTCTAAGGTCGGTTCAAAGGTATGCAGGGCACTCCGACCCGCAGTCCACATCGAGGTACGCACAGGCGATCGACGTGGACGAGGTCATCGCAGCCGTGGAGATACTGAACTACTAAATCTCTTCAACATTCAGTGAAAATCCGGTGAGTGTTATAGACTGCGTCGATGTTCGGGCTGGAGAGAAGGCTCGTAATGAAACGTAGAATTCTGTACCGAAGCACTCTGACCGTATTCATGTTGATTGTGTTGTCTGCTTGTGAAGGCGACATGGAAGGTGAGCGCACCGTCGAATGGACCGGGCTTCACCTCAACGCAGGCAACGAAGTTCACTATTTGCTTGAACCACTGCCCGGTTCGAACTTCCCGACATCCGGTAAGAGCATTCCAACCGATGTACCAATCGACAACTCCGGATTCGCCTCCCATAGCTTCAAGTTCGCCGGGGCAACAGCACCGGGCCTTGCCTATTACTACGTCGATGGTAACGGCAACGGAAGGTGTGATGAGTACAACACAGCCGATCCACGGGGTGCTCAGGAATTCGCTGCAAATGACGCTCTGATTTCAATCGAATTCGTCGATTCGAGCCTCGCACCAGAAGGCGTCTGCACATACTTTGGAGCTGATCTCGATCAGCAGGCCGCCTCTCCAGATCCAACGGCCACATTGGTGCCAGCCGATACTTTGGTAGTCACCAATCCTACTGTCACCCCTACGCCTGCACCTTCATACGAAGAACTATATGAAGAAGCGGCCTTGGCCGCTG
Organism: Chloroflexota bacterium; assembly: GCA_018649665.1. Taxonomy (GTDB): domain Bacteria; phylum Chloroflexota; class Dehalococcoidia; order Lucifugimonadales; family Lucifugimonadaceae; genus Lucifugimonas. The sequence continues at coordinate 13,469 of JABIHL010000137.1, forward strand.
TCAAACGCTTCTACGATGCCTCCAATGCTCACGATCTTGAAGCAATGCGACGAGCAACTTCCGAAGATAGTTTCTTCGTCGATGACGGCTACATCGAATCGATGATTTACGACGCCGAAATTTTCGATGGAGAATCAGACTATGCGACGCTCAACATCACGAATCTCTTCCGTATTTCTTGCAGAGAGTTCCGCTGTGAGTTGATTCTGGACGTGGATAAGTTCTTCCCGAGCGGGGAGGGCGGATCGATTAGGATCCCAGAATATGTCGATTTGGAAAACGGCGAATGGAAATACGACTGGAGTTGACTCTGAGGTAGACATAGGCAATTGATGCCGATGAAGCTATTGCGGCGGTGGATGCCATCGGAATCCATCTTTGAATAGTCCATAAAACAGACTGCTAGAATGGCGACCCCGATCACACACGGACAACTGGGAGGATATTTGATATGAAAAGAAAAGCATTACTGGCGATCAGCGTCATAGCGCTCTCATTGGGAATTATTTCCGGAGTTGCGAGCGCCCACGGTGAGATCGACCAGTCGTTCGATGACACTACTGGATCTCAATTTCAGGGCGCTGAACGCTGGGGGTGGCTGAAATTTGGACAGTCGTTCGTCCCCAGTTCAGGAGTATTGGACGGTGTCGATTTGCTTCTCAACGGCAATAGAAACCAACTCCCCTTCACGGAGCACCTTGTCAAAGTTGATATTGTCAAAATAGGGACCCTTGGGAGTTTCACTGTTATTGGTTCAAGCCAACAGCTTGTCACCCCCTCTGGCACTGGTGACAATGATCCAGGTGATTGGGTACATTTCGATTTCTTACCCGCCCTGTCTTTGATTCCCGGAGATGACTACGCCATACGCATTGATGACCTCAATGGCTCTACCGATCAAGATTCGATTGAGTGGGCTTATGTTACGAACGGGTCCAACGGAGCCGGAAATTATCTTCCCGGGGGATACATCTATTTCGATGGTGCCATACTTTACGATTGGTACGACAGTTATTACGATTTCCTGTTCCGCACCTACGAAGGACTAGACCCTGACACGGACGGTGATGGCGTCAACGACGTGGACGACAACTGTGATTCCGTCGCAAACCCAGGTCAGACTGATACCGATGGCGATCTAGAGGGTAACGCTTGCGATACTGATGACGATGGTGATGGTGTAGCCGATGACTCCGATTGCGCTCCACTAGACAAGTTTGTTCATCCCGGCGCAGCTGAGGTATCGAATGGCATCGACGATGACTGCGATACGCTGCTCACCAAAGGTGATGTGTTGATTATCAGTGGAATTGATACGGAAAGCATTCGCAGTGCCCCGGGATTGCTTAAACTGTTCAACCCGAAGTCACAAGCAACGGAAAACGCCGGCAAGAAGAAGTAATTTGCCGAAGCTGCTAAACGGTGATTGCGCCTCGGCTTCGGTCGGGGCGTTTTTGTTTGTGTCAGGTGATACCGGTATAGGCGCTGGAAATATCGATCGTCGTTCGCCTAGTGGGCTATGAGTTCCCACGGGCCGCAAAGATCGTTGTTGATATTGTCGACCATGTTTTTGATCTTGATCGGGGTGTCTTTGCCGATGATGAGGTGCAATCCGATGGGAGGCGGACCGCCTGCTGGTGGAGTTAGACCTTTGAAGAATTCGACAGCGAATTCGATTCGATCTTCAACTACATCGATTTCGAATCCGGCGTTCGTGAGAAGTTCTCTCATCTGGTCTACAGTTGCTAGGAAGCTGCTGCTCGGTTCGGTCGCCCATGGAACAGGAAATTCGAGGGCTGCAGGGTTAGAGCCTTTGAGAACGTCATAAACTGCGAACTTGCCACCGGGTTTGAGCACGCGACGAATTTCCGAGTAGAGCGCGGCTTTGTCGGAAATATTCATGCCGACGTGCATCATGTAGACGACCGAGAACGAGTCGTCTTCGAACGGCATTTCGAGGGCACTGCCCTGTTGAATACTTACGAGATCGCTGAGTCCAAATTTTTCGTTTAGTGAATTTCCTACCTCGGAGAATTCGGGAGTGAGATCGATTCCCGTGACTTTGCAGCCGTAATTCTTGGCGACGAATCGGCTTGATCCACCGATTCCGGCTCCTACATCGAGCACGATATCGGCTGAGGTGAGCCCGAGCTGGTCGAATAGGTGAACCGACGCTGCTCGACTGCCGATGTGGAACTCGTCAACAGGCGCAAGATCGTCGATGGTGGCGGGTCGGGTATTCCCGGTGACGACTTTGAGTCCGGCTTCGATGGCGGCTCCGAGGTTTCCGGGACTGTAGTGCGAGGCGATTTCATTCGACATGGTTTTGGATCCTAGTACGTTGGTTGATTTTTCGAATGCGAGTTGGTTTTTCGGTGAGTACTGACTATTTCAGTGCGGAGACAAGAGCGTCGCATTTAGTTCGGTCGAATTCGCAGAGAAGTACTGCATTGCCTGCCACGAGGAAATCAGCGTAGCCGGTGAACGATCCACCACTAACATCGAGTAGATTGCCGCCCTTGGATCGTTTTACTGCGCCTTCGATTGATTCTTCAGCCGACGAGATGCCATACTCCATCGCTGCTTCATGTGATGCGTAGAAACGAATTTCGATGTCTTTTTGCTGGAAGAACCCGTACCAAATCTCGGTTGATTCAGGGACGGTTGCGGTGTCGTACTGCTTCGATTTCTTCCATCCGGCGGTCATGAACGACTCGGGGGTGAAATTTTGGTCGGTAAGAACTACAACGGGGGCTGATGTATCGCCTTCGATGATCGATTGGTCTGCTTGCTCATTGCTTCCGCAGGCAGATAGCGCCATTGCTACGACGAGAGCGAGAATCGCTGATTTGGTGAATTTGATCGACTTCATGCTGATCCCTGTTGAGTAGTGATATGCGGGCTGGAGTATCGCACAGCCGTGTCGAAAATTTCACACGTCCTTCACGTCGAAACACCCTTCTGTTGTCATGGATTGGTTAATATCGAATCAAGGAAATAACCACCCTGATTCGTGATTGATGGAGGGGGACCAAAAATGATTTACAGACCCGGCTGGATAATGCATATCGGTTTATAACGCCGCTGTGGCACATAGCTTACAGCGGCACTCAAAAGGGATTCACCGAGCTGGCAATCGACTTAGCCACACAGGCCGGAAATCGCTGCCACACAGATGCGTAGCGACGGCAACACAAAGTGATAACCAATTAGATAGTTGGCTCGTTTGACCCGGTGAGAAGATTAGAAAGAGCGGTAGACAATTGTGTCGCCGTTCTTTTTGTTTAACCGAGGCTGGTTATGCGTCTTGGCTTATTGATATCTGGACTTTTGCGTGCGTCCATAGCCCTAGATCGTGATACAGAATCTAGTTCAGCATGAAGGGTCGAGTCGGTCACATCAACGAAAGGTTCCTGTTGGCGTCATGCCTAAGGCTCAAAACGGGGAGACCTAGTGACCGCCGCCGTCGCCAAGGCCTGAGACTGTTACCCGGTATGAAGGGTCGACTTCAGGGTCGCTGTCGATGATGACGTTTGCCTTGCTTAGAATTCGCTGGCAGTTATCGCTCAGGTGAAGCAAGTGGAGTTTACGATCGGCAGCTTCGTATCGGCGTGCCAGATCAACAATCGCTTCGATTCCCGAGTGGTCCCAAACCCTAGAGTGCCTGAAGTCGATAACGACTTCTTCTGGATCATGCGGCGGGTGGAACAGATCACGGAAAGACGTGATTGAAGCGAAGAACAATTGACCGTGAAGGGTATAGACCTTGCGGTCGGGTGTGCTCTCAGGACTTTCTTCAACATAGATCGATCGAGCTGTGTTCCATGCGAACACTAGCGCCGAAACGATTACTCCTACGATGACTGCGATTGCGAGGTCGGTGGCGACGGTTACTGCAGATACGAGGATCATCACAAAGGCGTCGGATATTGGAACCTTGCGGATGATGCGCAGGCTTGACCAAGAGAATGTGCCGATTACCACGACGAACATGACACCGACGAGTGCGGCTATAGGGATTCGTTCAATAAGTGAAGATCCGACCAAGATGTAGACGAGCAGAAGGATGGCGGCGATTGCGCCCGAGAGTCGCCATCGAGCACCTGACTTCATGTTGATCATGCTTTGCCCGATCATTGCACAGCCGCCCATTCCACCGAAGAAGCCGGTGATGATGTTTGCTGCGCCCTGCGACATGCATTCTCGGTTGTTTTGACCCTTCGTATCTGTAATGCCATCGATAAGCGAAACGGTGAGCAGAGATTCGATCAGGCCAATCGCTGCAAGAATGAACGCGTGCGGCAGGATGATCCAAAGAGTTTCGAAAGTGAGCGGAACATCGGGAACACTGAATGTCGGCAGGCTGCCTGAAATGCTGGATAGGTCCCCAACGGTCGTTGTGTTGACTCCACCGAAGATCACTATTCCCGAGACGACAAGAATTCCTGCGAGGGCTGATGGGAACTTCGTTGTGAGTTTTGGAATGAGATATATAACGGCCATTGTGACTGCGATTAGACCGAGCATAATCATTAGGTCGTTGTTAGCGATCCACGATTCGTGCCCATCAGGGCCAGTGACTTTGAAACTTTCTAGCTGCGCAAGGAAGATGACGATGGCGAGTCCGTTTACGAAGCCGAGCATGACCGGATACGGAACCATCTTGATGAGTCGGCCCTGCTTGAACGCTCCGACGGCCATCTGGATGATTCCCATGAGAATCACAGTGAGGAACAGATATTCGACACCGTGTTCCTTCACGAGAACGACCATGACGACCGCGAGTGCGCCCGTTGCTCCTGAAATCATTCCGGGGCGTCCGCCAGTTACTGAGGTGACGAGTCCGACGATGAAGGCTGCGTAGAGACCGACGAGCGGGTCGACTCCCGCCACAAAGGCGAAGGCTACGGCTTCAGGAACAAGTGCAAGAGAGACTGTTAGTCCGGCGAGTGTTTCTACTCGAATTCGTGCGGGAAGGGATAACTCTTGCATGGGTAACTAACTGTCTGTGAAATATTTTTCAAACAGCCTTCTTTTGTACACCTCGCCCCGCTTCAATGGTTGGCTAACTGTTAAGGGTTAACGCTAAATCTCTAATAGTTATCACCAAAAAACAGCCGTTTAGATAGTTAAGTGGACTGCTTTTCTGGTGTGGACGTCGTGTCATCAGTGCTGTTGGCACGACTACGATCAATCGGCACACTTGAAATCGCTAGCGCTGTGCCGTCGAACACGTTTTCTTCTCCTATCAACTCGATCACGCCGAATTTCTGCAGGCTGATACGCACTGCCGGCTGAATTGCCGAAAGCATGACTGGTGCGCCAAGTTTACGACGTGATTTTATGATCGACACGAGCGTCATCATTCCGGTGGTGTCGATGTACTTCACATCTTTCATTCGCAAGATCAACGGTCGTGTGTCGTGCTCGAGAAGTGTTCGTTCGAACTCGAATGCTGAATGGAAAGAAATAAGCCCTTGAGCGTTGAAGAAAATGATGTCTTTGCGCTGCTGCATCAGGCTGCTTAACTCGGCTGATACCTGGCGAATCTGGCCGGTATCGTCGGGTTGAAGTTCGCTTGCGCTTTCGATTGATGTGAGCTGTCTCAAGAGAAGTATTAGCGACAGGAACACACCGGCTGCAATTGCGTAAGTGAGATCGACCGTAACGGTGATGATGAGCGTTGAAAACAGCACGATGTGATCTTGTCGGGGAGCTGTTTTCGCCATCTTGATTAGTTCATGGACGCTCATTATTCGCCACGCCACTACGATCAGAATCGCGGCTAGCACGGTCATCGGAATATGCCCGACCAAGCTGCCTAGTGCGATGGTTGCAGTGAGTACAAATACGGCGTGCGTAACCCCGGATAAACGAGAGGTCGCCCCGTTTTGTATTCCAGCTCCGGTTCGTGCGATGGCTGCAGTTGCTGGAATTCCACCGAAGATCGGACCGATTACGTTCGCCAAGCCCTGTCCGAACAATTCCTGGGTCGGTTTGTAGCGTCGTGAAGTTCCGGCAAGGTTGTCGGCCATGACCGCAGTGAGCAGTGTTTCGACTCCCATCAGAATCGATATGGCGATTGCTGATGGGAGTAGCTTAACGATGAGATCGAGATCGAACCAATCGAATCTTGGCTGTGGGAACGATCCCGGCAGATCGCCGTAGCGGGTGGCTACGGTTGGGGTGTCGATATCGATGTAAAAGACCAACGCCGAAACCGCGATTAGTGCGATGAATGTTGGCGGGATCGACTTAAGCTTGCTGGCTTTGCCTTGAATGAATGGCCAAAGCAGCATTAGCACGATCGCCAGGAGACCGATGAGTGGAGTAGTCCAACTGATCGTGTTGAGGTGCAGGATCAGATCCCACATTCGTTCGTGGAAATGCTCGTGTGCAGGATCGGTTCCGGTTACGTTCAGGAAACTTGCGATTTGACCGAGCGCGATAGAGAGTCCGATGCCTGCGGTGAAGCCGATTATTACGAGTCCGGGCATGAACTTCATAAGTCGGCCGAGTTTGAACGCCGACATAACAAAAAGCAGTATTCCCGACATCGCAGCAACGAGCGGTAGAGCTTCGACTCCGAACTTGAAAACGACCACGGTTAGAAGCGGAACGAGCGCGGCTGTGGGTCCGGTGATGGTGTAGCGCGATCCACCGAATAACGATGCGAATCCGCCAGCGAATGCCGATGTGTAGAGTCCGGCGATTGGCGGAGCTCCGACGGCAATTGCGAGGGCGATTGCGAGCGGGAGTGCGACGATTCCAACGACGATTCCGGAGATGACGTTGGTGCGTATTTCAGCGAGGGGCATGAAGCTAGTGGGCTTTTTCGGCATTAGTGAGCCGAGTCCACTTGCTGGTTGGTTGGTCATTCCGATTAATGTTGGTGGCGTTTTGTTTCGCCGCCGTGCCTTTGAGCCCTTAGCCCGTTCGCTGCTGGCTGGTTAGATTTCCGTCGTGTTAAGTGCGACGAAAACTTTCGCCACAGCACGAGTTCCAGCCCAGAACAATCGCTGATTGTGAGCGCGTTGCACTAGAGGTGCAACTGAGGGCTTAAGCGGAAGTTGGAGAGTTTGGTTAGTCATATTGTCCCCAGCGAACACCCTCGTCTCGACCGAAGAGATAGCGGAGTGGAGAGATCTTGGACGTTTGCGTCGGAAGAAAGTTCGAACACACGAAATTGAATTCGCCATCCGAACGTGGTTGGTACATCAGGCGTATCAGGTCCCTCCGCTCCGCTATCGCTACGGTCGGGATGAGGGTGGAAATCTCAGCGTGCCAATGGCACCTAGGCTGAAGTCGAATTCCCGGGTCGATGTCTCCAAGCCCAGCGAAGTATGTGGCCGATCGCCACGAACGGGAGAGCCATGATTATCACCGGCACCGGGGTGCGAGTGATGCGCTTATGAGCGTCAGCGCGAATATGTTCGTTACGACTTACTCGGTTGTAGTGTCTTGGCATTGTTGATATCCGGTTTCGTTTAGCCCACTCCTAAATAAACCTCGACCGTTCTTTTGCTCCGGCTGAGTGGTCGATGTAGACGGTTACCGTTTCGCTGTAGAACTCGAAGCCTTCTGTGCCTTGTTCACGTTGACCTGTTCCTGATGCGCCGAGTCCGCCGAATGGAAGATGAACTTCTCCCCCGAGCGTCGGAGCGTTCACGTGCACCATGCCGGTGTGAGCGGTGTTGATGTACTCGTGCGCCTGCACCAAATCACGTGTGTACACCGACGACGAAAGTCCGAATTCAACCGCGTTGTTGATTCGAATAGCGTCCTGCAAATCCGAAGCCCTGAACACGCTCAACACCGGACCAAATATTTCCTCTTGAGCGATTCGCATGTCGGTTTTCACATCTTCGAAAATAGTCGGCTCAACGTAGTAGCCCTCTGCGAATTCACCGTCCTGAAGATGATGTCCGCCGAACGTTAGCTTGGCGCCCTCTTCAGTACCGATTCCGATGTATTCGAGGACCGTATCGAGCTGATTTTTCGACGAAAGCGGTGCGACGTCCTTTGTCTCATCCATGCCGTCGCCAATCGTTAGCGCCGTGGTTTGGGCGATGAGAGTTTTCATGAACTCGTCGTAAATTCCATCTTCGACAATCGCTCGTGAAGTTGCGGTGCAGCGTTGACCTGTCGATCCGAAGGCTCCGCCAACTACTCCCGGAACAGCCTTTTCGAGATCGGCATCGTTCAAGATAATAGCGGCGTTCTTGCCACCCATTTCGCACTGAACTTTCTTGAGAAGTTCGGAAGCCCGTGCCGTTATGGAAGTGCCAACTTCAGTCGACCCCGTGAACGAAATACCGCCGACTCGTGGATCTTCGACTAGCGTATTGCCAACCGATCCGCCGGGTCCGGTTACGAGATTCAGTACGCCAGCTGGTAGACCCGCTTCTTCAAATACTTCGACCAGAATCACGGCTGAAAGCGGCGTCGCCGATGCGGGTTTGTAGACCACTGTGTTTCCGGCGATCAGACATGGAGCCAGCTTCCATGCCGGAATTGCGAGCGGGAAGTTCCACGGTGTGATGAGAGCGACCACGCCGATGGGTCGTTTCACGGTGTAGGCGATAGTATCGGCCAGTTCTGAAGGAGTCGTGTAGCCGAACAGCCTTCGACCTTCACCGGCTGCGTACTCGATGATGTTCATCGCTCGCTTCACC
>JABIHL010000138.1 GCA_018649665.1 Chloroflexota bacterium
GCACGTACTACTGCACTCACAAAGTAATTCCCGGAATGGTCAAAGGCCGCTGGGGTCGAATCGTCAACATATCTTCAGTTGTCGGCATGCGAGGTAACATCGGGCAGTCGAACTACTCCGCCTCAAAAGCTGCTGTGTTCGGATTTACCCAATCGATAGCCAAGGAAGTTGCTACCCGGGGTATCACAGCGAACGTCGTGGCTCCGGGCTACATCACGACCGCTACCTCGGCTGACATCACAGACAAACAACGCGACACGGTTATGACATGGATTCCACAGGGTCGATTCGGGGAGCCAGATGAAGTCGCACCAACCATCGTTTTCCTAACCACCGACGAAGCCCAGTACATCACCGGCGACATCATTCGTGTCGACGGTGGAATGGCCATTTAACACTGTCTGCCTGGTTTTGAACGAGTCCAATATGCCCAAAAACGAGTCCGCCGGTTCAAGCAACGACCTCTCGGGGAAGATTGCGCTTGTCACAGGCGGTTCACGTGGAATCGGCAAGGCAATCGCACTCGAACTGGGTCAGCGCGGCGCCACGATCGTCATCAACTACCTCAAGAACCACAAAGCTGCACAAACAACTGTCGATCAGCTAGAAGCAGCCGGTATTTCTGCAACTCGTATCAAGGCGCACGTTGGTGACGAAGCAGCGGTCGAATCGCTGGTCGAAAAAATCGACGAGAAGTTCGGTCGCCTCGATATTCTGGTCAACAACGCTGCTTCCGGAGTCATGCGCCCTGCCGCCGAACTTTCAGCGAAGCACTGGGACTGGACTCTCGATATCAACGCACGTGGCCCATGGTTGCTCGCCAAAGCAGCCGCACGGCTGATGCCCGAGGGCAGTCGCATCATCAATCTGTCGAGTCCCGGTTCAACACGAGTGCTGCCAGCTTATTTCGCAGTTGGCGTGTCGAAAGCGGCTATCGAAGCTGTAACTCGATACCTAGCGGTGGAACTTGGACCAAATGGCATCGCGGTGAACACTGTTTCGGCTGGGTTCGTGATGACCGATGCGATCGACGCGTTCCCTGATGAGCTTGGCGTAAAAGACATTGCTTCAAGGCCAACACCAGCAGGACGAGTCATTTTTCCTGAGGATGTAGCGACGGTAGTGGCGATGATGTGCGGCACCGACGCGGAGATGATCCGTGGGCAGGTCATCATGGTCGATGGCGGCGAAACGCTGCGCCACGAATAGTCATTTGGCTAGCCGGTAAGCCGACTGCTAACGAACCCGAGTACCGACTTCGCCAGCCATCAACTCTGTACCCGATTCGAGATGCGCCATTCGGACGAGTGCCAGACTCAAGTAGTGGTCATCCGTGGTTGCTAGCTGTGACGAACTAGTCACAACTCCCGCCGGTTTTGAGTCAGCGGTAAGCTTCACGCCTTCGATCAAAGGCGCATCCGAAGTGAGTACACGTACGTTCCGTTGGACCTTGTCGTAAGCGTCGAGTCGAGCAATAACTTCCTGTCCGACGTAGCAACCCTTGTCCCAGTCTATTAGATGAAGTAGACCGGCTTCGATCGGATTAGCGTGCTCGCCGTATTCACGATCTGAGCCCGGGATCTCGTGATCTATTTGGAAGTGTTCGAAATTCGCCTGATCCACTGTTATTGCGCCTACAGCCGTAAGAGATTCTGCTATGCGGGCAGCACCGGCATCTTTACAAATAACGTCGACCCACTGAACTCCGCGTGACGAATCGGAAACAATCTCCAACAGATCACCGTCGACAGAAACCTGAACGGCGTCATCAAGATCGATCTTTACACCCATTCCCGTCTCAACTGCTGCTCTAGCGTTCGGCCCAACCAGTGAGATTCGGGTGCTCTGATCGGTGCGATCAGTGAGTTCCGCATCCTCGATAATCGTGAAATAATCGATCGCCGATACCAGCCGGTCGGAATTCGAAGAATCTGAGATCAGTAATAGCTCGTTCTCGGAAGTGTGAGCTACCAAGAAAACATCGATCACTCGACCTTTGGCTGAAGTAAGCACAGTTCTGCGTGAACGTCCGATGCCGACGCTAAGCAGGTCTTTCGTAGCCAGACGATGTAGCAGATCTAAAGCATCGGGACCGGTGTGAGAAATAATCGTCGCACCATCCCACACGAACATTCCGCACCCATCGGCGAGCGCGCCGAGTTGAGAAGTATCTGCCGTTTGGGAAGTAGTTGATTGCAAGAGCTAAACCTAAACCCGTTTCGGGCTCAAGAAACAGTGGTTCGCCTGACCTAAACCGAGAAAGAAGTGCCGCAACCACAAGTTTTAGCAGCGTTCGGGTTCGAGAATTCGAAGCCTTTGCCGTTCAGCCCGTCGGAGAAATCCAATACAGTTCCAGCAAGGAACACGAATGCCTTCTTCGGAACGTAGACCTCAACTCCATGTTGGAGAATGACCTTGTCGTCAGTCTCGGCACCTTCAACGATATCAAGAACGTAAGTTAAGCCCGAACAACCTCCACCTTTCACTGCAACTTTCAGGCCGAATTTTTCCATGCCTTTGTCAGCGGCGAACTGGGTTACCTTGCTCGCTGCTTTTTCAGTGATTTTTATAGTGTTGATTGGAACTGTGCGTTCCGGA